>JBDRIY010000019.1:0-76815 GCA_043815445.1 Candidatus Omnitrophota bacterium | reverse complement strand
GGCCTTATGATTGGGGGGTTTCTTGTTCCTGGAATATCGGAGATTTAATTTGGAATTCTTATGAAGATGATATTGATGTGAGAAATAAGCTTAATGTTCCTTTGCGCATAGATATACTTAATGATATTAATAGGGTTTATTTTGAGAGGCTGAGTTTGAAAGGAGAAATTGCTAATTCTTTTTTGGATGAAGATGAGCTTTTTGCCAAGAAATTAAGGATTAAAGAACTGACAGCTATGATTGACGGTTATACCGGAGGATTTTTTTCTAAAAAAATAGGAGAATTAAATGAACAGTAAGCCTTTTGTTTTAATACTTTGCGGGGGAAGGTCGCTTAGGCTTTGGCCTCTTTCTCAATATAAGAGTAAAAATTTTATAGATGTTTTTAGCTTTTCTCCTTTAGAATTAACCATAAAAAGGTTTTTAAAGGTAACTTCAGCGGAAAATATTTTTTTAGCCGCGAGCTGTAAAGAGAAAAAAGCCTTGGCAAAGATAAAGTTAATTCCTCAAAAGAATATTATTTTTGAACCTCAAAGTAAAAATACTGCTGCCGCGGTTTTGCTTGCTCTCCAGCATTTTAAGAAATATCCCCAAAAAAATTTAATAATTACTCCGGTAGACAATCTTATCGAAAAAGAAAAAGAATTTTATAAATCTTTGGACAAGGCCTTAAGGGCGTCTTGTTTAGGGAGTATATGCACTTTAGGAATAAAACCTCTTGAGCCTACACCGAATTTCGGCTATATTCAAATTCAAGGCCGGGGGGTTAAGGGTATATTTGATGTCCAGCGATTTATAGAAAAACCAAAACCTGATAAAGCGGCAAAGCTTATAAGCCAAGGTAATTGTTTTCATAATAGCGGGATGTTTATTTCTTTGGTGGGGACGCTTATTAGCGAATATAAGAAATATTATGCTCAATATAATTGTTTTGTTGAAAAGTTTGATGCTAAAAAAATAAACCTTCTTTATGAAGAAATACCTGATATTCCTTTTGACAAAGCAATAATGGAAAAAAGTAAAAAGGTAAAATTAGTTAAAAGCGGATTTTCTTGGAAGGATTTTGGAAATTGGCAAACTATTTATGAGATTTTGTCTAAGGATAAAAATGGTAATGCCGGCTGTGGAAAATATTTTGCCTGGGAAAGTAAAAACAATTTGATTTATCTTGATAACCCTAAGAAAAAAACATTGATATTAGGCCTTAAGGATATATTTTTTGTTGACACCAAAGATTATACTTTAATAGCAAATCGTGCCCAATTAAATAACCTAAAATCAGCCTTGAAAATAATTTGATTATAAAATTAATTAATATCTTATTTTTACGAGTATTGAGTATCGAGAAACGAGCATCGAGAATATGAGTTATTTTTATGGGCCGGTCCCTTCTCGGAGGTTAGGAAAGTCTTTAGGGGTGGATTTATTTGCCGTAAAGACTTGTTCTTTTGATTGTTTATATTGTCAATTAGGGAAGAACCCTGAGAAAACTATAAAAAGAATTTCTCGCCTTAATCTAAATCAGCTCGGAAAGGAGTTGAAACTAGTTGTTAAGAATAAGCCTCAGATTGATTATGTAACTATTTCAGGGTCAGGCGAGCCTACTTTGTATAAGGGTTTAGATAAAATCATAGCTGTTATAAAGCGTATCACTAAGAACAAGTATCCGCTATGTGTAATTACTAATTCTTCATTGCTTTACCGCAGAAGTGTAAGGCAAGAATTAAAAGGCGCGGATTTAATTATTCCTTCTTTAGACGCGGCCGATGCTAAGACTTTTCGTAAAATCAATAAACCATGTAAAGAGGTAAACTTTAAAAAGATTATCACCGGCCTTGTTGAATTAAGAAAAGAGTTTAAAGGTAAAATTTGGCTTGAAATAATGCTTCTTAAGGGGTTAAATGATAGCCTAACAGAGGCGCGTAAGTTTAAAGAAATTATTAAAAAAATTAAGCCGGATAAGATTCAGCTTAACCTTCCGGCGCGCCCAGGCACGGAAAAAGTTTTCGCGCCGTCAGCTAAGAGATTAAAAGAGATAAAAAATATTTTGAGTAAAGAAACGGAATTGGTTAAAGATTTTTATGTTAAAGTAAGGCCGGTTAGCGCGATCCGGACGGCAAAACAGTCGAAACTGTTTAAAAAACATTTATGATAAATGATTAAAGAGAATGTTGAAGAAATATTAAAAAGCCTGCCTGCCGGGGTAGAGATAGTAGCTGCGGCTAAAGAAAGAAATACGGCTGAAATTGAAGAAGCTATATCCGCCGGAGTTAAGACAGTTGGAGAAAATTATTTAAAAGAAGCTCAAAGCAAGTTTGAAATTATTGGTTCAAAGGTTAAATGGCACCTTATCGGGCATCTGCAAAAAAATAAAGTTAAGCTTGCGGCTAAAATATTTGACATGGTGGAGACATTAGATTCTTTTGAATTAGCAGTTCTTTTGGATAAAGAGTGTAAAAAGATAAATAAAATTATGCCGGTTTTAATTGAAGTTAACTCTGCTTCTGAATCTCAGAAAAAAGGAATTTTACCTGAAAATGTAGAAGTTTTTTTAGAGAAGATTTTAGAGTTTAACAATTTAAAACTTGTAGGACTTATGACTATGGGGCCTTGGAGTAATAATCCTGAAGATTCAAGGCCTTGTTTTAAGAAAGTAAAGGAATTATTTGATAAAATTAAGAATAAATATGGCTCAAGGCTGGAATGGATATATCTTTCCATGGGTATGAGTTTATCTTATAAAGTTGCTATTGAAGAGGGAGCCAATGTCGTCAGGTTGGGAGCAATTATTTTCGGAAAAAGAACAAACATATCCCCTTAATGTTACAAAATAGTCTTGTGCCTGAATGGGTATGAGAACTGTTTTGTAACATTAAGGGGGATGGCGGGGTGGGATGAAGGTAAAAATAGTTTTTGATCAAGAAAGCATTGATAAAAAATACTCTTGCGGCTGGGGAGTTTCTTATTTAGTTGACGAGAAGGTTCTTTTTGACACTGGGGAAAAACCAGAGTATTTGCTTAATAATCTAAAAGCTTTTGATATTAGCCTGAAAAAAATTAAAAAGGCGGTTATCTCTCATAATCATTGGGATCATAGAGGCGGGCTTTGGGGTTTGCTTGAAGCCAATAATAGCGTTGAAGTTTTTGCCTGTTTAGATTTTTTTGAAGAGTTTAGAGATAAGGTTGATAATTATAATTTTAAATTAGTTGACCGTCCAATAGAGATAGATAAGAATATTCATACTACCGGATGCGTTTATTCAGAGTATAAGGAGAAAGCATTAAGGGAACAGTCTCTTATACTTAAAACAGAGAAAGGGCTTTCAATCATTTGCGGCTGCGCTCATTTTGGTGTTTTAAAGATTATTGATAAAGTAAGGTCAATATTTCCTCAGGATAAAATATATTCTCTGATAGGAGGGTTTCATCTCATAGATAAAGATAACAGATTTATAAAATATGTTGCTGGAGAGATGAAATCAGCCGGAGTAGAGAATATTGGGCCTGCTCATTGTTCGGGCATTGACGCCATAAATATTTTTAAGGAAGTTTATGAGCAGAATTTTTTAGAGGTTAAGGTGGGAATTGAGATAGAAGTTTGAACCAGAGAAAATTAATTAGCAATGATCAATTAGCATTTAGCAATTTAAAATGAAAGAGAATAAAATGATTTTTATATTTTGCATTGTTAATTGTTAATTTTGCATTTTGCAATGCTGAGCGAAGCGAGGAGGAAGTATGTTTAAACGCATATATAAAGAATTAAAGCATCATATTCCTTTTACTGCTTTTGGGGCTATTACTGGGATTATTTTTATGGTATTTTTGCGGAATCTGCCTGCTAAAGCTTCTTATAATATTTTTTATATTTTTCATCCAGCCCATGTTTTGCTAAGCGCGTTAGCTACAGCTTCTATGTATGAAGCTTATAGGCGCAGAGCTAACCGGAAAAAGTGTAATATTTTTATGTTGCTTTTTATAGGTTATGTTGGTTCAGTAGGTATCGCTACTTTAAGTGATTCAGTAATACCTTACGTAGGCGAAACTTTGCTTAACATGCCCCATAAAGAGGCGCATATAGGATTTATCGAAAAATGGTGGCTGGTAAACCCTTTGGCTATATTGGGAGTAGCTATCGCTTATTTTAGGCCTTCAACTAAATTTTCTCACTATGGCCATGTGTTGGTAAGCACCTGGGCTTCGCTTTTTCATATTTTAATGGCGGCGGGAGGAAATTTTAATTTATCTCATTATAGCGGAATATTTTTATTTTTGTTTTTAGCAGTATGGGTTCCCTGCTGTGTTAGCGATATAATATTTCCCCTATTGTTTGTGAGAAGTAATAAAAATATGTAGGGATAGGCCCCTGCTTGCCCTTCGAAGCTTTAGCGTAGTAGGGTGCCTGTCCGTTACCATAGGAGGGTTATGGATAAAAAGAGCATTAGCATATGTTTATTGTTAATATTAGCTTGCGGTTGTGTCCAGATGAGGGATTATACCGGGATAAGAGATGGAGCTTTTGGTTTTGATATTAAAAAGGGGCTTGGTAAAGGCGCTGATAAAAAAGATTACCTTGTATTTAAAGGAGGAGTAAACATAATTATCGGCGATAGTAAGGATGAAATTACCGCTAAGATAGGTTTGCCGAATAAGGTAAACAGGACATTAGAGCAAGAGGAAATCTGGACATATGAAGATAGAAAGGTTAACTTGTTCTTTAAAGGAGATAAGCTTGATAACTGGAACTTGTTTTGATATAAAAAAATTAGAAAAGAATAAAAGAAATAAATCTTTTTTCCGCTGCGGTGCCCAAAGCGCGGCTAAAGAGCTTTTAGGAGATTATTTAGTTCTAAAGGATAAAAAAATAACTTTAGCAGGCAGGATAGTTGAAACTGAGGGGTATATTGGGATAGAAGATGATGCTTCACACAGTTTCGGGGGCAGGCGCACCAAGCGTAACCAAACTATGTATAATGAAGGCGGTTGTGTTTACGCGTATTTTATTTATGGAAAATTTTGGTGCTTTAATGTTGTAACTTCCAAAAAAGATGATCCTCAAGCAGTTCTTATAAGGGCTATAGAACCGGTTGAAGGCCTTGAGGTTATGAAAGAAAGAAGAGGGCCTAAGGGCGCTAAAAATTTAACTAATGGGCCTTGCCGCTGGACTCAGGCTTTCGCTATTGATAAGGCTTACGAAGGCAGGGATATTACTTGTGATGAACTATTTATATCCCGCGGGCTTAATAAGAAATTTGATATTGTTGAAACAACAAGGGTGGGCATTGATTACGCGGTTAATTCAAAAGATTGGCTGCTGAGGTTTTATATTAAAGGCAGTTCTTTTATTTCTAAGAAATAATATTTAAAGATATTATATTTTGACAGGTTTATTCTTATTTGAGTTGAAAGATTTTGTATAACATCCTAATAAACAACAAGTAAGAGCAAATCGGCTTTTATAATTCAAAAATTAAAAATTAAAATGCAAAATGACATATTAAATTTCAAAATTTTTATAAAAATGTTTTATTTATTAAACTATAAGCTATTTAAAAATCATTAATCCTATTAATATTTTTGCGGTTTTATCTGTCATTTTGATTTTTGATATTTGCTTTTTGATTTATACTCACTTTGCGCGTTTTATTTATTAATCTTTTTGTTTAATTCCCGCACATAATTTTTTATTTCCCAAAATTCTTTTATTTTTTCTTTTTGAAAAGACCCAAATATAGAGTTATTGTGTAAAAGGGGTTCGCTAAAAGTCTCTTTATATTCTTCGAACATTCTTGTTCCCGGAACCGGAGAAAATTCAGCTAAGGATACTTTTGCTCCTAAAGAGTGCAAGAAACGCGAATCATCTTTAAGCTCTTCCAGGTTTTGATTAGGGTAACCCAAAAGCAGGTATAGGCTAAATTCTCCTTTTTTAAATCCGCCTTGGTTTAAAGATTTTATGCCTTTTATCAGCTCTTCGCGGTTTATTTTATCTCCCCATAGTTTTTGAAGTTTGGGATTTAGAGTTTCTAAGCCAAAATGAGGATTTTTAAAACCGGTTTTTTTTAAGCAAACTGGCGATATCTTTGTCTAAAAACCTTAAATGCAGGGCATTGGGAGTATGAAAATTAATATCTATTTTTAATTTACTTATTTCCCAAAGAAGCTGTTTAGTTTGTTGAGGCTCATAAAGAAAAGCATCATCATAGAGAACAAAGTCCTTTAGGCCTTTCCGGCTATATTTTAGCAAAAAGTTTAATATTTTTTCAGCCTTAATTCTGAAAAAAGGCCCGGCTAATTTTTTTATGGCGCAAAAACTGCATTCAAACGGACAGCCCCAGGAGGTTCGCAGGACTGCGTAATCAATTTTTTGATAGAAGCTTTCATAGTTAGGGAGAGTAGAGAATAATTCTTTAAAATTTACATCTATTTTTAGAAGTTTAAAAAAATCGTTCAAAGATTCATTTTTGAAAGTGTAGTCACAGGCGATTGTTGTTTTAGCATGTTCAAAACATAGAGTCGCGTAGGTTCCTCCTAATACTATAGGGATATTAGGAAATTTATTTTTTAGTATTCGAACCGTATCAATAATTCCCGGATACCAGTAGGTCATTGACGAGGTAATCAGGATATAATCAGGATTTTTTCCTTCTAATTGTTGTTGAAATTCATCAAAGGTTAGGCCATAGCGCTTAAAATAGCGGGGTATTGTTTTGCAGGCAGGAGGAGTTTTAATGATTTCAAAGTAGTATTTGCCCCTGCCGAAATTAGTAAAAGTAACTTTTTTATCTAAACAGTCTATATAATCAATATTCAGGCCTTTGTTCTTTAAATAAGAAAGTATAGTTAAAAATCCGTAGGGTTTTAGCCAGAAATCATAAGCCGCGCAATCTATTATCCAGGGATTTATTGCTAAAATATTCATTGCTCTGTATTATACCAAATATGATATAATAACCTACTGAAATCAATTATCAATTAACATTTAACAATTAGCAATTCAAAATGAAAGAGAATTAAAGTGATTTTAATATTTTACACTGTTAATTGCTAATTTTGCATTTTGTAATGCCGAGCGAAGCGAGGAAAGGATGGTTGAAAGTATTTTTGTCCGAACATTAGAAAAATACGAGTTAGTTAAACGTAAAGATAAGCTGATTTTAGGAGTTTCGGCTGGGCCGGATTCTGTATTTATGCTTTATCAGTTTTTAAGGCTTAAACAAGAGTATAAATTATATTTAGTTTGTGTTCATTTTAACCATAGTTTGCGCCAGGAAGCTGATAGTGAGCAAGAATTTATTAAAGAGCTTTGCGTTAAATTTAAAGTAAAATTTATAAGTGAGAAAAAAGATGTTAATAATTTTTTTAAAGGAGATTCTTTAGAACAGACTGCCCGAAATTTAAGGTTTGACTTTTTCTTAAAAATCAGCCGCCAGCTTAAGATTAAAAAAATTGCTCTTGCTCATCACGAGGATGACCTTGTAGAAACGATTTTGATGAGATTAATAAGAGGTTCAGGCTTAAAAGGCTTAAGAGGATTTTTGCCTAAGTCTAAGTTTAAAAGTTTAACTATTATTCGGCCTTTGATAGAAATTAGAAAAAAAGAAATTTTTGAGTGGTTGGGACAAGAAAAAGTATCTTTTTGCACAGACAAGAGCAATTTCGAGGAAAAGTTTTTACGTAATCGCGTCCGGCTTAAGCTTATACCTTTGCTTGAAGAGTTGAACCCGGGTATTAACGCGAATTTGCATAATTTAGCGCGCAATATTTCTTTGGATTATGATTTTATTTATACTTTTTCTTATCGTAAATTTCTTGCCTTAAGAAGAAAAGAAACAAAACAATCTGTTTATTTAGACTTAAAAGATTTAAAAGAGCTTCCTGAAGCAATATTTAATAATGTTCTTATAATCGCTATTGAAAGCGTTAAAGGCGATACCCGAAGAATTGAAACAAAACATTTAACTGAGATAAAAGATTTAGTTTATATCCGGCCTTCGCAAAGCATTGTAGATTTGCCTTTGCTCACGGTTAAAAAAGATGAAAAAAATCTTCTTATTCAATCCTTGATTTTATAATCAGGCACAGTATAATAGCTACAATGAAAGAACAGCCAAAACCTTCTAATCCTAATAACCCTCAGCTTCAAAAGCCTCCGAATCCCAGCTTTATCCGGAATACCTTTATACTAATGGCCCTTTTTTTAGGCGTGATGTGGTTTATTAATTTGTTGAACGCCGGCGTGGGCGGGGCAGTTAAGAAGCTTTCTTATAATGAATTTTATCATATTCTCGAGCGTAACACCGAAGATCCGGTTATAGAAGAAGTTAGATTAACTGAGAATTTTGTCCAAGGCACTTTTACTCAAGCTAAAGGATCCGGCAGGTTTTATCTTTATATCCCTCATGATGACGAAAAAGCTGTTGAACTTTTGCGTAAGAATGTAAGCAAATTTGAGATAGAGCCTCCCCGCACTGTTTGGGCTAATCTTTTTTATTCCTTGGGCCCGATGATTCTTTTTATAGCTTTTCTATGGTATTTTTCCAATAAAGGAAGCCAAATGGGTACTCATATTCTAGGTTTGGGAAAGTCCCGGGCTGTAATTTTAGATAAAGAAAAAGCGGTTAAAATTACTTTTGATAATGTTGCCGGAATAGATGAGGCAAAAGAAGAGTTGCAGGAAGTGATAGAATTTTTAAAAGACCCTAAGAAATTTCAGCGTTTAGGCGGAAGATTTCCTAAAGGAGTTTTATTGGTAGGCCCGCCGGGCTGCGGAAAAACTTTATTAGCTAAGGCTGTCGCCGGTGAAGCTGAGGTCCCTTTTTACAGCATAAGCGGCTCGGATTTTGTTGAAATGTTTGTAGGAGTCGGCGCTAGCCGGGTACGAAATTTATTCCAGGAAGCTAAGAAATCGGCAAAGATAGAGAAGAAAGGCTGTATTATTTTTATTGATGAAATAGATGCTGTAGGCCGCCAGCGTTTTGCCGGAATCGGCGGCGGGCATGATGAAAGAGAACAGACTTTGAATCAGCTTCTTACTGAGATGGACGGGTTTCAAACTGAGGTGGGAATAATTGTTGTAGCTGCTACTAACCGGCCGGATGTCTTAGACCCGGCGCTTCTTCGTCCGGGAAGATTTGACCGTCATATTGTTATTTATACTCCGGATATAAAGGGCCGGGAAGCAATCTTAAAAGTTCATACTGAAAAGATTAAATTGTCCGAAAAAGTTAATTTGGAAGAAATTGCCAAAAGGACTCCGGGGTTTTCCGGAGCGGATTTGGAAAATCTTTGCAATGAAGCAGCTCTTCTCGCGGCCAGGCGTAATAAAGAATCGGTTGAACAGCCGGAATTAGAAGAAGCTGTAGAAAGAGTTGTTATGGGCCCGGAGAAAAAAAGCAGAGTGATTTCAAAACGGGAGAAAAAATTAACTGCTTACCATGAAGCTGGGCATGCTCTTTTATCTTTATTGATTTCTGAAGTTGATTCTATGAGTAAAGTTTCAATTATATCCAGAGGAATGGCAGGGGGTTATACTTTCATACCGCCTACAGAAGATAGGCGCTACCGTTCTAAAAAAGAGCTTTTAGGCGATATTACAGTTGCTTTAGGGGGCAGAGCGTCTGAGGAAATTAATTTAAAAGACATTACTACCGGAGCTATGAATGATTTAGCTCAGGTTACGCAAATAGCCCGCCATATGATTTGCGATTATGGAATGAGCGAAAAATTAGGAAATTATACTTTAGGCCAAAGCTGCGGCCCGATATTTTTAGGCCGGGATATGGTTAGAGAGAAAGATTATAGTGAAGAAACAGCTAAGATTATTGATGATGAAATAAAAAGTATTATTGGCGACTGCTATGAAAGAGCTAAAAAACTTATTCAGGAAAATCAAGATAAGCTAAAAGCTTTGGCTGAGGTTTTGATTGAAAAAGAAGTTCTTGATGTCGTAGAAGTTAAGCGTATAACCGGCCTTGCAAGCAATGAAAGCGGGCTCTTGCCTGAAAATCCTCCGCAGGGATGAAAATAATTCCTTTAAAGATAAAAAATCAAAAGCAAGCAGAAGGATTGATGTCCGGCTTAGGGGTAAGCCCTGAAGGGATAAAAATTCTTTCCCCTAAAAGTGTTTATTCGGTTTTTAAAATCGAGGGTATTAAATCTTGGGAAGCGAATATAATAAAACAGCATTTACTTTCTTTAGGCGCTGACGCGGCAATAGAGAGAAAAGCTTTAATCAAGGATATTAAAACCTCTGTTTTTATTTTTGCTAATGTTAGCCAGTTGAAAGAATTATGCCGAAAACTTAAAATTCAGCCTTTTAATTTAAAAAAAATTTCAGAAGGTATTTTGTCCTGTTTAGACGAATTGCAAAAAGAGGAGTTTAAATTTTTAATAAAGGGCAAAACATTGAAGATAAAAAAACCTCTTGTCTGCGGAATTATTAATATAACTGATGATTCTTTTTCCGGCGACGGCGCGCTCAGCAGGGCAAAAGGCTTAGAGCCAAAAATTAAAGATTTAATTTTGGATAAGGCTGGGGCTATGATAAGGGCCGGAGCAAAAATTATAGATTTAGGAGGAGAGTCTTCACGGCCTTTTTCTAAACCGGTAAATGAGAAAGAAGAAATTAAAAGAATTATTCCTCTGCTGAAAGCCTTAAGAAAAAGGCATAAAAATATTTTAATATCTGTGGATACTTATAAGTATAATGTTGCTAAGGAAGCGGCTGGAGCCGGAGCTGACATTATAAATGATATTACTGCTTTAAGGCATAGCCCTAACATTACTTTTTTAATTAAGAAATATAAATTAGGATGTATATTGATGCATATGAAGGGGACTCCTAAGACTATGCAGATAAATCCGGAATATAAAGATGTTATGGAGGAGGAAATTGATTTTTTTCAGGAAAGGTTAAATTTTTGCGCTCAAAGAGGGGTGGTAAAGGAACAGCTTTTTATTGATCCGGGCATAGGCTTTGGTAAGAGAGTTGAAGACAATCTTAAGATTATTAACCAGCTTTATAAATTAAAGATTTTTGGCAGGCCTATTTTTTTAGGCTTGTCCAAAAAGGCTTTTATTGGTAAGATACTTAATAGAGATATAGATAGGCGCCTTAATGGAACTATTGCCGCTAATGTTGTTTCTTTTATCAGAGGCGCTGACATTTTAAGAGTACATGATGTGCCCGCGGCTGTGGAAGCGCTAAAGATGGCTTCAGCAATAGATAGTTGTTCGTAGTTAGAAGTTTGCAGTTAGTTGAGAAAGAAAGGGAATTTAGGGGATAATTAATGGATTTAGCAAGGCTTTTAAACTGGAAAACTATTTTAGAGATATTAATTCTTTGGGCGGTGGTTTATCGCATTTTTCTTTTCCTTAAAGGAACAAAAGCAGTTTATCTCTTAAGAGGAATAGTTATCTTGATCATTTCTCTTTTTGTTTTTCAGATGCTCGGCTTGCCGGTATTAACCCGCTTGCTTACTTATTTCTTTGCTTTTTTTCTTATTCTTATAGTTATAATTTTTCAGCCTGAATTAAGAGAGGGTTTAATACACTTAGGTAAAAGGCATATTTTTTATATTGAGCCGGAAAGAGAAGCAATGGAAAAAGTTTTAAGAGAGATGGTTTCAGCGGTGAGTTCTCTTGCCCGCAAGAAGCAGGGAGCCCTTATAGCTATAAGAAGGGAAATAGGGCTTAAAAGATATATTGAAAGCGGAGTACTTTTAAACGCTGATATTACTTCAGAACTTTTACAGAGTATTTTCTATCCTTCAGCTCCTTTGCATGATGGAGGAGCTATAGTAGAAGGAACAAGGGTTGTTGCCGCGTCTTGCCTTTTTCCCCTTAGCGAAAATCAGGATATAGAAAGAGGTTTAGGCATGCGCCACAGGGCGGCAGTAGGGCTTTCTGAGAATTCGGATGCTTTGGTTATTGCTGTTTCTGAAGAAAATGGGTCCATATCTTTAGCTATCAACGGCCAGCTTACCCGTAATCTCGCGTCGAATGACTTGCTAACTATTTTAAAGGGCCAGTTAACAATGCCTAAGGCGAAACAGTAATTTTTTAAGATGAAATATTTAAAGTTTTTAAAAAAAATAAATATCAAAGCGGCGGTTGCCAATAATTTTTGGTTAAAGATCATTTCGCTGATTATAGCGGCAGTAATATGGTTTTATGTTAGCGGAGAAATTACTAAGGGAATAGGAATATAAATAAATCAGAATATTGAAATCTATATTATAAAATTAAAAATTAAATATCAAAATGACAAATAAAAATGTAAAAATATTTTTCTCCTTAAACGCCTTGAATTTCTTTTTGAATTTTAATTTGTCATTTTGCATTTTACATTTTAATCTTTGATTTAAATTATGGAGTTTGTTTCGGATTTCGATATTCGAATTTTAGATTTTTTAGATGGAGATTTATTTAGATGAAATTAGGAGTTAATGTCGATCATGTAGCGACTTTACGGGAGGCTCGGGGCACGAAGTATCCCGAGCCGGTAATGGGGGCTCTACTTGCTGAATACGCGGGCTGTGATTCAATAGTTGTTCATTTAAGGGAAGACAGGAGGCATATAAAAGAGCATGACGTTATTCTTATTAAAAAGGCAATAAAGATTCCTTTAAATTTAGAGATGTCTGTTAATAAGAATATTGTCGCTTTTGCTCAGGAATTAAAGCCTTATCAAGCAACTTTAGTTCCTGAAAAAAGACAGGAGCTTACTACTGAAGGCGGGCTTAATCTTGTGAAAAATTACAGAAAAGTTGAACAAGCGGTAAAAAGATTAAAAAAAGCGGGAATAAAAGTAAGTTTGTTCATTGATCCTATAAAAGTAAAAATTAAGGCGGCTAAAGATATAGGAGCGGATTTTGTTGAAATTAATACCGGGCAGTTTTCAGAAGCAAAAACGCCGGCATCAGAAGAAAAGGAAATTATAAAGATAAAAGAGGCGGTAAGGTTTGCTCAAAAAATAGGTTTTCTTACTGCTGCCGGGCATGGGCTTGATTATGATAACACGCGAAAAATAGCCCGGATAAAAGGAATAGAAGAGCTTAATATAGGCCATTCTATAATTTGCCATGCTATCTATATAGGGGTAGTATCGGCGGTGGAAGAAATGATTACTTTAATTAAAAGATAAGGTTCAATTAATAACTTCTAATTGCTCTAATTAACCTAAAGAAATGAAATTCCAAATAACAAATTCCAAAGGACAAATAAATTCCAATTACCAAAGCTCCAATGATCGAAACAAAGAATTCTTTGTTTGGAATTTGATTATTGGAATTTATTTGGGATTTGGTGCTTGGAGCTTGGAATTTTAATTTTTAATATATTATATTTTGGAATTTGACCAAGTAGGCCTGACGGTTAGAAATTAGAGTAATTAGGCCGATTAGGAATTTTAGAAATAATTAATTATGATTATTGGTGTAGGAATAGATATAATAAAAATAGAAAAGATTAAAAGTTCTATAGAGAAATTGGGGGAGAGGTTTCTTGAGCGTGTGTTTAATCATGAAGAACTTAAGAATATTCCTCAGGCTAAGATGTATTATCAGCGTATCGCGGCCCGCTTTGCCGCTAAAGAAGCGGTAATAAAAGCTATCTCTAAAGAACAGCCTCTCGCCTTAACTGATATCTTAATACTTAATAAAGCCAATGGCGCGCCTTATTGTAAGTTCAAAAAAAATATAAATATAGACATTTTTCTTTCTATAACTCATATTGAAGATTATGCGGTTGCCTGCGCGGTTGCTCAAAAGAAAATCTGATACCCATAAAGGGGATTACGGACATATTTTAGTTTTAGGAGGCTCACCAGGCTTAACCGGAGCGGTATGCCTCGCGGCTAAAGCAGGTTTAAGGATAGGAGCAGGGCTGGTAACAGCGGGAGTACCTCGAAGCTTAAATAGTATTCTTGAAATTAAGCTTACTGAAGTGATGAGTTTACCTTTGGAAGAAGCTGAAGACAGCCTTGCTTTAGGGGCTTTCGAGAAGGTTATTGATATTTTAGATAAAATTGATGTTATTGTTTTAGGGCCGGGGGCGGGGCTTAAACTTGGTACTCAAAATTTAGCTATTAAGATAATAAAAGAAATAGATAAGCCTATAATAGTTGATGCTGATGGAATAACCGCTTTGGCTTCAAATATAGATATTTTAAATAAAAGAAAGACAAGTAAGCTTATCTTAACTCCGCATCCGGGCGAATTTTCCCGGCTGATAAAAATAGACAAGAGCGAGATTGGAAAGAGAAGAAAAGAACTTGTCAAAAAGTTTGCTCTCAGATATAATCTAACTCTTGTCCTTAAGGGTTGGCACACTTTGGTAAGTGACGGTAAAAAGCTCTATAAAAATACAACCGGGAATCCAGGTATGGCAACAGCCGGCACAGGAGACGTTTTAGCAGGAATGATTTCCGGTTTAGTTTCTCAGGGGTTAAGTTGTTTTGAGGCCGCGAAATTCGGAGTTTATTTACACGGGCTATCTGCTGATTTAGCCGTAAAGGATAAAACTCAAAATTGTCTTATCGCTTCAGACGTAATTGAATACTTGCCTGAGGCAATAAAGAAAAGTAAATAATGCCGGCGTAGCTCAGTTGGTAGAGCACGGGTTTTGTAAACCTGTTGTCGGGGGTTCGATCCCTCTCGCCGGCTTTTTTATAATATAAAATTGAAATATGGGCAGGTACCCAAGTGGCCAAAGGGGACAGACTGTAAATCTGTTGCGCTTGCGCTTCGAAGGTTCAAATCCTTCCCTGCCCATTTTTTTCTTGACAATTGTTCCTGTTGAATGTATCATTTTGTGGTAAAATAATATTAAGGAATTTGAGTAAATTATGGAAAAAGTGATAACTTTTAGTAAAGAAGCGAAGATTGAAATTCTTCATTTTTTCAATAAAGATGTGGATAGAGACGGCTATATCATTGAAAAGGATACTGGTGAGAGAATTCCGGGATCTGATGGTGAGCCAGTAGAATTTGAGCATTTTGCGGGGATAAGGAGAGGTTCCTTAGTTTTTGTTAAATCTGACATAAACTCTATTATAGAATTAGTCGATTCCATGAATCAGTAAATTTATATATGTATGACCTTCTTAGAGATTCTAAAGAAAATCTTCCCCATCAATATTAAACTCCCCGAACATATATCCTTAATACATATTGGAAAGCTAGATAATAGTAAGAAGATTATACATAATGATTCTTCGAAAACTATAGTTAATCTAAATAGTTTAAGCAAAGAAGAAGAGCAAGGATTAAAAGAAATACTTCCTTTGGCCTTAAAAGAAAACTATACTTTGCTTACTGAAGATACTAAATTAAAAGCAGAGGATTTTAAAAAAGAGAGCGGTTCTGTAGAAGCTAAAGAAATATTAGCCTTTTTAAGGCCTAAAATATCAGCAGAAGAGATAAATATTTGGAGAGCAGCTTTATATTTAAGGAGCAAGCATAACACTGGTAGGCGAGAGGAAGTTAAAAAGCTTAAATATGAGATTATGCAGAAATATGGAGAGAAAGGTAGAAATATAGCAAATTTATGTTCTGAAAATTATGTAAAAGATTTTCTAATTCCTTTGTATAACGCCTTTAAGCAATTTCACAAGGATGTCAATTTAGCAACGGAGAAATTTAGAGTAGCTTATGAGCTAATAGTTAACGAGCTACCTTTCACGATTTTTGTGAATTATCGCATGTCAGTAGATGATATAAAATTGGAGATAGAAAAACGTAAAAGATATGGTAGTAAATTCATCAATATACACGGGATAGGGGAAGACAATAAAGATAAAATACAGCAGGTGGCCGAAGAGCTTAAAGATACTGGAAAGTACGAAATGAGTAAGTATTCAAAAGAAGAGAATGTAGTATTGGTTACAGTCAGGCCTATAGAAGATTCGGTATAATTCTTTGTAAAAATTCAGCTGAAGAATGTTGTAGTTTTTAACTAAAAATAAAATTGCGGGCGTAGTTCAATGGTAGAATATAGGCCTTCCAAGCCTGTTATGTCGGTTCGATCCCGATCGCCCGCTTTTAAATTGTAGTTTGTTGTTTGTAGTTCGCAGTTTGTTTTAGGAGGATAGAGAAGAAATACTCAGTATAATATGGTGAGAGAAAAAATCTCTATAATCGGCGCGGGGAGTTGGGGGACTACTTTAGCGATTGTTCTTTCTAAAAAAGGCATAGCCGTAGAACTCCACAGTATGTTCGCCGAACATAACCTCCAAATGCGAAAGGAGAGGCAAAATCGTCTTTTTTTAAAAGGCGCGAAATTTCCTTCTACTTTATCTGTAAATCCTTGCCTAAAAGAAACGCTAAAAAATGAAGTAATAATAATCGCGATTCCCGTTAAATATCTCCGAAGTTCATTAAAAAAAATTAAAGCGCAAAAGATCTCTTTTAAAAACAAGATTATTGTCAGTATAAGCAAAGGCATAGAAGCTAAATCTTTAAAAAGAGTGTCTCAAATAATAAAAGAAGAGTTAAGTGCTCCGGCAATCGCTGTTCTATCCGGCCCTAATATCGCTAAAGAAGTATTAGCAGGTGTACCTTCCGCCGCCATTTTAGCTTGTTCAAATAAGAATTTCGGCGAAAAACTACAGGTATTATTCACTAATCCTGTATTCAGAGTTTATTTATGCGGTGATATCACGGGTACGGAGCTGGGAGGCGCGCTTAAAAATATAATTGCTATTGCTTGCGGTATTTCAGATGGCTTGGGCTTCGGAGCTAATACTAAAGCCGCGTTAGTAACCAGAGGATTAACGGAAATTACCCGCTTAGGAAAAAAATTAGGGGCGGTTTCTTCAACTTTTTGGGGGATAAGCGGCTTAGGAGACTTAGTGACGACTTGTTTTTCTCCATATTCGCGCAATAGGTCGGTAGGAGAACAGATAGGCAAAGGCAAGAAGTTAACTGAAATTATAAGTAAAATGAAGATGGTGGCGGAGGGGGTTGAAACCATAAAATCAGCTTATCTTTTAAGTAAAAAACTAAATATAGATATGCCCATCACAAGAGAAGTTTATAACGTTCTTTATAAAGATAAATCTCCCAAGAAAGCTGTAGCAGATTTGATGACAAGGCCTCTGAAAGCGGAAAGAATTACATAGATAATTTAGCAATTATCAATTAACATTTTAAATTGTTAATTGTTAATTGCTAATTGAAAATTGTTAAGTGATTTTTAAAAAAAATAGGGGGTTCTTCACCCCCTTGGTTTGGTTGAATTGAATCCTCAAACCCTTTTATAATTTTAATATACCATAGAATCAGGTATGTTTTCAAGCAAAAATTCCTTAAAAATAGCAAAAATTATCAGAACTAGCCGCAAGACCGTTGCTTTACAAATTAAGCCCGACGGCTGTTTAATAGTGCGGGCTCCTTTTTTTGTCAGTAAAACCCGCCTTAATAGGGTAATTTTTGAAAAAAGATTTTGGATTTTAAAAAAGAAAGAGCTAATTGAGCGTAAGAATAAAGCTATAGTTAAAAAGGAGTTTATACCGGGAGAAGAATTTTTGTATTTGGGGCAAAAGTATAAACTATACTTAAGCGAGATAAAAAAACCTAATTTAATCTTAAATAATGGATTTTTTTTGTCTAAATATTATTTAGGCTCTCGTGAGGGCCTTTTTACTAGTTGGTACCGCGAAAATGCTTATGAAAAATTAAAACAACGGGTAAATTTTTATGTTTCGGCGGGAGAAGCTTCGTATAATAAAATAAATATTACTTCTGCTCAATATCGCTGGGGTTCTTGCAGCAGCAGAGGGAATTTAAACTTTAGCTGGCGGCTGATTATGGCTCCTTTAGAGATTATTGATTATGTAGTAGTGCATGAAATTGCCCACTTAAGAGAAAGAAATCACTCTAAAAGTTTCTGGAATATAGTTAAAATAATGTATCCTAATTATCAAAAATCCAGAAAATGGCTAAAAGATAACGGCCATTTGCTTGTAATGCAACCTCAAAAACCTGCTTAACTAATAATTAATTTTCTGTTATAATTACTTTAGTATGAAGTTTACCCTGTTAGAAAAGGCTCTTTCCTTCAGGGGAGAGTTAAAAGAAGAACAATTTGGAAGGGGCTCAAAGTCCCTTCTAAATTTTCTAACGGGGTTTATTTTTTTATTGAGTTTGATTTTAGCTTTTTTTCTGCCGGTTTGTTTTTCTGAAATAACAGAAGAAAAAAATATTCCTACTTTTCTTGAGAAGTTTCAAGGTAAGGCTGATAAACCTACTATTATCTGTACTCCTTATGGAGATATTGAAAAAGGCTCTACTGTAACCACGGTTATGGATATTTGGGGCACTCCTGATTATATTTTTTCTAAGGGCAAGAATGAGGTTTGGAGCTATTATTTTGAGGAAGATGAATGTTTGTTTGTGCATTTTTTTGATGGTAAGGTAAGAGAAATTAAGGATGAAGAAGGACCCGCGCTGGATAAGGATGCGGGGGAATAGCAAAATCGCGCTTGATACCTGCCTTAAACCATGTTAGAATTCCTTAATAAATTAGTTTTTTTGACTGCCGGGAGGTGGCGCAGCTTGGATTAGCGCACTTGCATGGGGTGCAAGGGGCCGTGGGTTCGAATCCCACTCTCCCGATATTCAGCTCAAGTAAGAGTGATAGTTTTTTAATTTAGTTTTTGGCAAGGTGAGAAGGCTTCGGATGCAATGAAGAGTTCTTCGGACGCTCCGGTTTTACCGGAGATTGCATACGAATCCCACTCTCCCGATGAATATTAATAAATAGTAACGGGCAGGTCGTGACCCGCCCCTACACAAATTAATTGTTAGAAGGGAAAGAAAATTTCGGATTGGATAAAAGGATTATCGAAAATCAAGTATTGAAAATTTAGTAAAGGGGGTAGGATGGGTGAATATGAAGGTAAAGAAAAAAGAAGGCATTTGAGAATAAAGGCTAGTTTTGTGGCTAGCTACAGGGTTGGTAAAAAGCTTGAAGATTGTGATCTTACTCAGACAAGAAATATTAGCAACGGCGGAATGCTGCTTACTACTAATAGGGAATTTGACCAAGGCAATCAGTTAGTGATAGTTATGAGATTTCCTTTTATAGAGCAGAAAATAGAAATTATCGGAGAAGTTGTTGGTTCTAGAGAGATCGTCAAGAATTTGATTTATGAAACCAGAGTTAAATTTTTAGATTTGGATAAGGAATTTTTTAAAAAGCTGGGCCGATTTGTTGAGGAGAATTTAAAACAATGATAAAAAAAGTAGGTATAATCGGTATGGGAACGGTAGGAGAAGCAACTATAAAGTCTTTTAAAAAGTACTCATCTATAGTTAGCCGCCGTGTATCTTCGAAGATAGAAATAAAAAAAGTTTGTGATGCTGATAAATCTAAAAAGAAAATTGCCGATAAATTAAAGCTGCCCTTCACTCTTAATCCTTATGAATTGATAAATGATCCTCAAATTGATATTATTGTAGAGCTTATTGGAGGAATTGAGCCTGCCCGCGCTTTGATTAAAGAGTCTTTAAAAAAAGGTAAAGATGTAGTAACAGCTAATAAAGCTCTTCTTGCATCTTGCGGCCGTGAGATTTTTTCTTTGGCAAAATCTGAGGATAGGCATATTGGCTTTGAAGCTAGTGTTAGCGGGGCGATACCTATTATAAAAAGCATATCTCAAGGGCTTATTTGCTGTGATGTAGAAAAGATTTACGGTATTCTTAATGGAACAACAAACTATATTCTTTATAAAATGGCCAAAGAAAATATTGATTTTAAAATTGCTCTTGGCCAAGCTCAGGCAAAGGGTATAGCTGAAAAAAAGCCTGATTTAGATATTGAAGGAATAGATTCTTGCCATAAATTATGTATTTTAAGTTATCTTTGTTATGGAGTATGGCCTTCATTGGAAAAAGTTTATACTCAGGGAATTTCAAGGATATCGTTGTTAGATACTATTTATGCGGCTCAAATGAACTATAGTATTAAGCTTTTAGCAATTGCTAAGAAAAAAGGCCGAACCCTTGATTTACGCGTGCACCCAACTCTGATTCCTGTTGAACATCCTTTATCGCAGGTATCTTTAGCCTATAACGCTATATATCTTGATACTCAGCCCGCGGGTGAGCTTCTTTTTTATGGACAAGGAGCAGGGGGGGTTCCTACTTCTTCGGCGGTTATTTCAGATATAGTTGATATTGCTTGCGGCAGTTCCGGATTAGCAAGAAAAGAAAGTGAAGGGATTATTATTGGAAATATAAAAGATATTAAGACTCGTTATTATATAAGGTTTATGGCTCATGATAGCCCTGGAGTATTATCAAAAATTTCTAAGGTTTTAGGATCTTTTAATATTAGTATTGCTTCGGTTACCCAAAAACAGAGAAAAAGGGGTAAAATTGTTCCCATTATTATGATTACTCATGAAGCTAAAGAGGAACATATAGAAAAAGCTATTGCTGAGATTAATGGTTTTAAAGAAATAAAAATACCTTCTCAGGTGATAAGAATTGAAAACCTTTAAGACGCGGATTAAAGTAATGGAGTAAAATGAAAAATAACCAAACACCAAGATACAATAACCAAACAATAACCAATGAAATCAAATTCCAATAACCAAAGAATACAACAAATTAAATTGTTTGGTGATTGATTATTGGTGATTGGAATTTGTTTGTATCTTGTATCTTGTTTCTTGGTTATTCATTTTTATTGGTTATTTAAATATATTATACGAGAAGGTGCAAAGATGAAACAGTACAATGGGGTAATTGACAGGTATAAGAGGTTTCTTCCGGTTACGGATAAGACTCCTATCATAACCTTGCAGGAAGGGGATACTCCTTTGATACTCGCGCGTAAAATTTCAAATGTTATAGGCGTTAACTTTAGAGTTTATCTTAAGTATGAAGGGCTTAATCCTACCGGTTCTTTTAAGGATCGAGGTATGACTATGGCTATTTCCAAGGCAAAAGAAAAAGGAGCTAAGGCGGTTATCTGCGCTTCTACAGGGAATACTTCGGCTTCGGCAGCAGCTTTTTCAGCAAAAGCAGATTTAAAATGTATTGTTGTAATACCAGATGGAGCAATTGCTTTAGGAAAGCTATCTCAAGCTCTTATTCATAATGCTAAAGTTGTAGCAGTTCAAGGAAATTTTGATCAGGCCTTGAAGATAGTTAGGGAAATTTCCGAAAAATATCCGGTAGAGTTAGTGAACTCAATAAATCCTTATCGTATTGAAGGCCAAAAAACCGCTTCTTTTGAAATTTGTGATTATCTAGATAAAGCTCCTGATTTTCATTGTTTGCCTGTAGGCAATGCCGGCAATATTACTGCTTATTGGAAGGGCTATAAAGAATATTATTCTTATAAAAAAATAAATTCATTGCCGCGTATGCTTGGTTTTCAGGCAAAAGGGTCCGCGCCTATTGTTAAAGGGCATCCTGTTAAAAATCCGAAGACTATTGCTACAGCAATCAAGATAGGCAATCCCGCAAGCTGGGATCAAGCGCTTGGCGCCAAAGAAGAATCCAAGGGGTTGATTGATGCTGTAAGTGATGCTAAGATACTTTCGGCTTATAAATTTTTGGCTAAACAAGAAGGAGTTTTTGTTGAACCGGCTTCAGCGGCTTCGCTGGCTGGGTTATTTATGATGAATGAGAAAGGTTTTTTTGATAGCTATAAGAAAGAGAAAAGAGAAATAATAATTATCTGCACTCTTACCGGCCACGGCCTCAAAGATCCTCAAATTGCTATAAAAAATATAAAATCCCCGACGATTGTTAAAGCCAAAATAAAGGAAGTACTGAAGGCAGTAAGGATTTAAAGATTTTTTAGATTCCCGCTCTTCGTTTTTACGGGGATAAGTTTTACGGGAATGATAAAGGAGTTATTGTGAAAAGCTTTTACGACAAAGTTAGCCAGGCTTTAGAAAACGCCATAAAAGACAACTACGCTGAAATTTTAGAACACCCTTTATGGGAGCTTCCTCAAAAACAAGAGTTCGGTGATTTATCGTCTATGGCTGCTTTAAAGCTTGCCTCAAAGCTTAAAAAAGAACCTTTAGAAATAGCTACTCAGCTAAAAGCTTCTTTAGAAAAAACGTTATTGGCTGATGTGGAGAGAATAGAAATATTGCGCCCGGGTTTTGTAAATATATTTTTTTCCCAAGAAGTGCTTATAAACTCTTTAAATAAAATACTTCAAGATAAGGATGATTTTTTTCGAGCTAAAATAAAAAGAAGAGTGCTTCTTGAATTTTTAAGCGCCAATCCAACAGGGCCTCTTTCTATAGCTCATGGCCGTCAGGCAGTAGTTGGGGATACTATCGGCAATATTTTAAAATTTTTTGGAAACGATGTGGTTAAAGAATATTATGTAAATGATGCTGGAAAACAGATGGATTTGTTAGTTTCTTCAGTTCAAGCTTGGCTTCAAGCACCTGAAGGCCAAGAAGCTAAGATTCCTGAGGGAGGTTATCACGGGGAATACGTTAAAGATATCGCCGATGAAGTTCTTAAAAATAAAGATAAATTAGAGAAGCCAAACAAGCTTAGCTTAAAGGAATTTATCATTGAACATATTCTTAATGATTTTATAAAAAAAGATTTAAATTCTTTAGGGATAAAATTCGATAGTTGGATAAGTCAGCAAAAGATTATTGATAAAAAAGAGGTTGAAGCCGCGGTTGAGTATTTAAATGAAAAAGGCTTAATTTACGAGAAACAAGGCGCTTTGTGGTTCTCTTCCACTAAATTCGGAGACGACAAGGACAGGGTCATTAGGAAGGAAGACGGGGAACTTACTTATTTTGCTTCTGATATTGCTTATCATAAAGATAAAATTGAACGTAAATTCACAAAATTAATAAATTTATGGGGCCCGGATCATCACGGTTATATTAAAAGAGTAGAATCAGCCATATCGGCTTTACCCCGACGTCACGCCGGGGCTTTAAAACATAAAAAAGATATCTTAAAAATTATCATAATTCAGCTGGTAACTTTAAAGACTAAAGAAAAGATGTCGAAAAGGTCAGGCCAGATGGTATTACTTTCAAATTTGATCAGAGATGTAGGTAAAGATACAGCCAGATTTTATTATCTTACTCGCAGAAACTCTTCTCATTTAGAGTTTGATATTGATTTAGCCAAAGAAATGTCTTTTAATAATCCTTTATATTATATCCAGTATGTTTGTGCCCGGGTTGAGAGTATTTTTAAAAAAGCTAAGGCTCCTTCTTTCAACAGTGAATTTAGCAAATTGCTAACGAACCCTGAAGAACTTAATCTTTTAAGAACCTTATTGCAATTCTCTTATTGTTTGGATAAGGCTTATTCTACTTTAGAACCAATATTTATTATTGAATATTTAAGAAATTTAGCATCTGCTTTTCATAGGTTTTATGAAGGAACAAGGGTATTAACCGAAGATGAAAATATAACTCAGGCTCGGCTTAATCTTCTTCAAGCCTTGAAAATAGTTTTTCACAGCGGCTTAGGACTTTTAGGAATAACTCCAGTTGAGAAAATGTGAGGCACAGATAGACGCGAAAAATATCCGCGTATTTCAGCGTTACGAAGCGGAGCGAAGTATGAGAAGAAAACTTTGGAAGATTAAAGAGCTAAACCCCCGCGCTGCTTTGCTGGCAAAAAAACATAATATATCGATTTTTTTAGCCCAGATTTTTCTTAACCGCTGGATAAAAGAAGAGGATTTTTCTTGTTTTTTAGGTTTAACCCACCCTGTTCTTCATTCGCCGAACTTACTTCCTGATATTAAAAAAGCTGTTCAAAGGGTAAATGCCGCGGTTACCGGGAAAGAAAAGGTTCTTGTTTTCGGCGATTATGATGTTGACGGTATCACTTCTTTGGCCATATTTTATGAGTTTTCCTTTAAACATCCTGACATTTTTTCTTTTCATATTCCTCATCGTTGTGAAGAAGGCTATGGTTTAAATAAAAAAACTATCAAAAAAGCGGCTGAAGAAGGGGTAAGCTTGCTTATTGCTTTTGACTGCGGCACAAACGCTTATGAAGAGGTGGAGTTTGCCGGCTCATTAAATATAGACGTAGTTATAATTGATCATCATCTCCCTAAGGATCAAATAACTGAGTCTTTTGCTTTTATAAATCCTAAAAGAAAAGATTCTAATTATCCTTTTCCGGATTTAAGCGCCGGCGCTCTTTCTTTTAAATTTCTCCAGGCTTTAACCGGTTCTGATTGTTATGAAGTTTTGGATTTGGTGGCTTTATCATTAGTTTGTGATGTTGCTCCCTTAAGAGGAGAAAATAGGATTTTGCTTAAAAAAGGCCTTGAGGTAATTAGAAAAACCAACAGGCTGGCGATAAAAGCTCTTTGTGACGTAGGTAGAATTAAACAAGAAAATATTGATATTTTTCATATTGGATTTGTTTTAGGCCCGCGGATTAATGCTTCAGGAAGAGTAGCTCATGCTATTGATTCTTTTAAGCTTTTTTTAACAAAAGATGCCTTGGAAGCCCGGAGCTACGCTTTCAAGCTAAATGAATATAACTTGTTAAGGAAAGATATTGAAGCCCAAATCTTACGGGCGGCAGAAGAAGATGTCAAGGGTAATATAAAAGGTGATTATGCCATTGTTGTTTCAGGAGAAGGTTGGCACCAGGGAGTTTTAGGAATTGTAGCTTCGCGCTTGGCAGATAAATATTTTAGGCCTTGTTTTGTTATTTCCTTTGATGAGCATAAAGGGAAAGGTTCAGCCCGTTCCATCTATAGTGTCCATTTATTAGAAGTTTTGAATAAGTGTTCGGATTTTCTTGTTCTATACGGCGGGCATGCTCGAGCCGCGGGGGTAAGCCTTATAAAAGGCCAATTAGAGGGCTTTAAAGAAAAGATTAATTTACTTATAAAAGAGAGTTCATCTCCGGAAGATTTTATTCCCATAGTTGATATAGACGCGTCATTAAATTTTGAAGATATAGAATTGGGTTTAGTTGAGGATATAGAAAAATTAGGCCCTTACGGAGAAGGAAATTCTAAGCCGCTTTTTTCTTGTTTTAATATTTTTAAGAAAAGCGCTCCTCAAAAAATACGTTCAGGTTTTTCTATTTGGCTCAGTGACAACAATAGAGTATTTGAGGGTATTGTTTACGATAAAGATGTTTTAGAGGTTTTAAACTACGCCGAAACCTTTGACATAGCATTTTCCCTGGAAAAAAACCGCTATCACAATATTCCTAGATTAGTAATTAGAGATTGCCGGGTTTCGTAGGCAGAGTTACTTTTTGAGCTTTTAGGCACTTCGCGCAGACGAGGATTTTTTTAACCTTACCGTTTATAAACGCTTTTTTAGGCTGGAGGTTAGGGAAGAACTTCCTTTTGGTTATACCGGTTGTCTTTAGCCCAACACCGCCTTTTTTCTTAGCTAAGCCTCTTCGACTGATACTAGTTCCCGTTAAAGCCTTTTTTCCGCATATTTCACATCTTCTACTCATAGTGCTATTTACTATACTGGCAAATAAATTATTGTCAAGAAATTTTTTGTTTAGGCCGAATTCAGGCCGCAGGCTGCAAGCTTCAAGTGTGCATTTTAAACTTGAAGCTGAAGTCTGAAGTATGCAGCCTGTAGCTTGCAGCTTGAAGCCTGTTAGATTTCCTGGGTTAACTGTTGACGGGCGTCTACTACGCCGCGGTTTACTTTTCTCAAGCAGTTTAGAATTTTCTTTCTTAAATAAGGGTTTATTATCGGGGAGGAAGACATTTCTCTTAGCACTTGTATTCCCATTCTAAAGTAACGGACTATCTCGCCTTCATCAACGCTGGAGAATTTTTTTAAGCTGGAAAACTCAGCCCCCTCAAACCACATTTTGGAAGCATCAGCAAGATAAAAGAAAAACTTTTTGCTTAAGGGAAGAATATGAAATTTTTTTTCTGTATCATGTATAATTCGGACAAACCGATCCAAGTCTCTTTTTAAGGCTCTTATCCTTTTATTTAATTTCGGCCTTTTTTCTCCTTTTCTCGGTTCATATACTAGAGCAATTATGAATATAAATAAGATTTCTTCATCGAGGTTGTCTAAGAAACCTTGATTAAATAATTCTCCAATAGCCAACTCAAAACTATAAACTTTAGCGGCAAGCTCAGCTTTAGGAGTTATATTTAAACCGGAAATGTAGCCCAGCTCTTCCAGCAGAGCGATTTTTCTTTTAAGCAGCCCTAAAACTTGTTTTTTTTCCCAGGCTTTGCTTTGATAAAAGTGAAATGATTTAGGATAAATATCGTAAATTTTATCTCCCATTATTCTGTAAAGGTTTAAGATAGTCGCGTAACAGGAATTAAGCTGGCTTTTGATTGGTTCGTAGTCTCCGTAGATTATTTTTTCTAAAGATTTAATGTCTATATGAGAAGGGTTTATTCGAGAAAATACAAACCCTTCTTTATCAATACCCCGTCTTCCGGCTCTGCCGGCCATCTGGTAAAAGTCGCGGGTTTTAAGATAACCGTGATAGCTTCCGTAAAATTTGCTCATAGTATCAAAGACAACTGTTCTTGCCGGCATATTTATCCCTAAGGCAAAGGTTTCAGTGGTAAAAATTAGTTTTATTAAGCCGGTTGTAAACAGTCTTTCAATTATTTCTTTTAAAGAGGGCAGAAGCCCGGCGTGGTGGTAAGCAATACCTTTATTAATTAAGGATGCCAGAAAGCTTATGTGAGGAGAACCGGAGATATCAAATTTGTCTAAAAGTTGATCAAAAGTTTCAGTTATTTTCTTTTTTTCATTGGGAGAAAGGAAGTTAAAATATCCGGCTTCCTGAGCTAGAATTTCACACCTTTTTCGCGAAAAAGAAAAATAAACGCAAGGAGAAGCCTTATTCTCATTAATATTCTCTAAGAGAGTTTTTATCTGGTTAGGTTTGGAAAAAAAATAACTTTCTTGATAAGAAGGATTTTTAAGGCTTTTTCGCAACTGGTCAGATTTGTTTAATTCCTCAAAGTTATAAAATATTTCATTATTGCAGTGAAACAAAAAGTGAAGGGGAACAGGGCGGTCCTTTTCTATTATTGTTTTTATGGGAAAGTTGTGGATTTGTTCAAGCCAGCAAACCAGTTCTTTAAGATTAGGAATAGTAGCGCTTAAAGCCAGCATTTTCATTTTAGGAGGTAAAAGAATAATTGCTTCTTCCCAAACTGTGCCCCGTTCAATATCGTCAAGATAATGAATTTCGTCGAAGATAACCCATTCCCGGTGCTCAAAGCTTTGAGGATCAACCATGATGGCATTACGGAATATTTCCGTAGTCATAATTAAAATAGGCGCGTCTCGATTTATGTTTACGTCGCCGGTAAGGATTCCGGTTTTCTGAGGGTATTTTTTGCAGAAGTCACGGAATTTTTGATTACTAAGAGCTTTTATAGGAGCGGTGTAGATAACACCTTTATTATTGTCTATACAATCTTGAATTATATGTTCAGCAATAAGAGTTTTTCCCGCTCCAGTAGGCGCGCTAACAATGACTGAATGCTCTTTGCGGGAATATTCAATCGCCTCTTCTTGAAATCTATCTAGTTGGAAGTGTGCCATTTAATTTAATGCCGGAGGAGGGACTTGAACCCTCACCTCCTTGCGGAGACTGGATTTTGAATCCAGCGCGTCTGCCATTCCGCCACTCCGGCAAAATGTAATAATATTAAAGTAATATTGATACGATTTCTTCAATCATAACATTACTAATTTTCTTTGTCAATTGACAATTTCCTTTATGAATGGTAATATTCAATGAAACTTAGGCTTTTGAAGCCCTTCGAAATACTCAGGATAAACTCTGCGCACAAAAGCCCTTAGTTGAATTAATCCTGAGCAGAGCGAAGAATCTTCTTGTTTCTGCGGGGCCGTGGTGAAGCGGGATCACACCACAATGGCATTGTGGTATCACGGGTTCGATTCCCGTCGGCTCCACCAAATTTTTGCTGAAGCAAAGATTTGGTGCTGCTTCGAAGCCAAGAGCAAAGCGAAGGCGTAGAAGAGTAAGGTTTTATAAGAAACCATTGACAACTTTGTTTTTCGAGATAAAGCATAATTACAATTAGGCAAAAGTCCCGAGTTAAGAAGGCTAAATCCCGAACTATCCGCCTCAGGCGGATAAAACCTTCGCGAATAAAACGTGGAGGTTTTTTTATTTTTAGGAGGGATGAACGATGACGGAGCTGAAAAAAGACGCCGCTGATATATTTTTAATCAGAATGAGAGATTTAAAAAAGGAAGTATTTTAGGAAACAGCAAATATTTCAGCTTCACAGACCGAAATCTAATGGGGGGGGTAAAGCCCGGAAATTCCGGGGACACATGATACCTAATTAAGTAACGTGTGGACTGAATTACAGATTGTGAGAATCAAATAAATTCGCTACAAATCCTGCCTATTTTACAGTATGCTTGCAGTATGCGTAAAAAAATACTTGACAGCTTTTGTTTTTTGCAGTATACTTCCCGTATGAAAAATAAAATAAAGCTAAAGCACATAGTTGACATTATCGCAGGGTACACTTTTCGTGGTGCCATAGAAGAGCATTTTGGCAGCTCCTTATTTGCCTTACAAGCTAAAAATATTAAAAAAGATGCTTTATCTATTGATGTATCTGGTTTAGTGGCTACTAATTGTGATACTTCTCACACTAAGGCTTTTATTGAGCCCAATGATGTTGTTATCTCAAACAAAGGTGTTTTTCGTTCTGCTGTGGTTAGGTCAAATAAAAAAATATTAGCGTCTTCTTCCGTATATATATTGCGCGCTAAAGACAACAACATAATTTTACCTGATTATTTGGCGCTATATCTTAATTCTCCGATTGGCCAACAGAAGTTTAGTCATCTTATGACCGGAGCCGCTATCAAATATATATTGCGTAAAGATATCGAAAATATCAAGATCAACTTGCTCTCGGTGGAAGATCAGCGCAAGCTTGTGGATCTTTACTTGAATATCTCGATGCAGATAACTTTGTTAGAAAAAAAGTGTGCCATTAAAAAAAATATTATTAATGGATTATTAAATAAAATAGTGGGGGAATAACTATGACAAAAAAATATACGCAAGAAGATTTAAATGTTGTTTTATGGAAAGCGGCCGATTCTTCCCGCACTGCGGTTAATGCGGATGTTTATAAGGATTATGCTTTATCAATGTTGTTTTTTAAGTACCTTAGCGATTTATCAAAAAAACAGCACCAAAAGTATAAAAAACGTTTTGGGGATGACGAAAAGCGTATTGCCGAGAAGATGAAAGCAGATCGTTTCTACTTACCAGCTAAAACATCTTTTGATTATATTTATAGTATTCATGAACAAGACAATATCGGTGAGGAAATAAATAAGGTTCTGCATAAAATTGAGGATATTAATAAGAGTAAATTAGAAGGCGTTTTTAGTGTTGATTTTAATTCAGAGGCTGTTCTTGGTAGACAGGAACAACGGAATAAGATGTTACGCCATTTGATTAATGATTTTTATAAAATTGATTTAAGTGACACCGATGAAGATATTATTGGTAACTCTTATATGTATATGATTGAAAAGTTTGGTGCTGATGCCGGTAAGAAAGCGGGCGAATTTTTTACTACCAAAACAGTAGCAACCCTGGTTGCGATGTTGTCTCAACCCAAAGAAGGCGATCGTATTTGTGACCCGGCGATGGGCTCAGGCGGCCTTCTTTTATTAGCCGGTAAAGAAGTTGAGAAACAGGATACAAAAAATTATGCCTTATATGGCCAAGAGTCAACAGGAAGCACCTATCAGCTTGCGCGCATGAATATGTTTCTTCATGGTAAAGATTCAGCGAGACTTGAATGGGGTGATACGCTTAACAATCCTTTGCTTGTTGAGAATGATAAGCTGATGAAATTTGATGTGGTTATTGCTAATCCTCCTTTTAGTTTAAAAAAATGGGGAGCAGAAAGTGCTGAGCATGATAGGTATAATAGATTTTTTAGAGGTGTTCCGCCTAAAGATAAGGGTGATTATGCATTTGTCTCTCATATGATAGAAGTAGCAAAACCTAAAACAGGCCGTGTCGCGGTTATTGTTCCGCACGGGGTATTGTTTAGGGGCGGCGCTGAAGGTAAAATTCGCCAACAGCTTTTAGAAGAAAACATTATTGACGCTGTCATTGGCTTACCTGCGGGGCTTTTTCAGACAACAGGGATACCGGTTGCCATACTTATTATAGATCGTTCTCGTGAGGCAGGCGGGGCTAATGAGAAAAAAAAGAGCATTCTTTTTATTGAAGCGTCTAAAGAGTTTAAGCCGGGCAAAGCTCAAAATTCCTTAACTGACGATAATATTAAAAAGATTTATAACACTTACATTAAGAGAAAAGATATTGATAAGTTTTCTCGTAAAGTTAATTTTAAAGAAATTGAAGAAAACGACTTTAACCTTAATATTACAAGATATGTTGATACTTTTGTGGAAGATACTGAGATTGATATATCAGCTAATCTTAAAGAGTTGGCTGAGCTTGAGCCAAAACTTGAGAAGCTTGAGAAAGAGATGGCGGCTTATTTGAAAGAATTAGGGATTAAGTAAAGGAGATATGATTATGAGAGATAGCCAATCTATGGGTACTATTAATGTTTTGCAAAGAAAAGTAGATATTTATAGCACAAAGAAGGGTGATTATATTTGTATTACTGACATTGCCCGATATAGAAATCCTGAGGAGCCTAAAGATGTTGTCAAAAACTGGATGCGGAGTAAAAATACAATTGAGTTTTTAGGTTTGTGGGAAAAGTTAAACAATCGAAGTTTTAAAGGGGTCGAATTCGACTGGTTTAAAAACGAGGCAGGTTTAAATTCATTTGTATTGTCTCCTAAAAAGTGGATAGAAAACACAAATGCTATAGGCCTTGTTTCTAAGTCAGGACGATACGGCGGAACATATGCTCATAAGGATATTGCTTTTGAATTCGCGTCATGGATTTCTTCAGAATTTAAATTATATTTAATCAAGGAATTTCAGCGGCTAAAAGAGTATGAGCAAAAGCAACTCGGCTGGGATATTAAAAGGAATTTAACAAAAATAAATTATCTGATACATACTGACGCAATTAAAGAACATTTAATTCCCGCGCAAGTTACAAAGAAACAACAGCAATGTGTGTATGCCAGTGAAGCGGATGTGTTAAATATGGCATTATTTGGGATGACGGCTAAGCGGTGGAGAGATAAAAACAAAGATAATAAAGGAAATATTCGTGATTACGCCAACATAGCACAGCTTATTTGCCTTTCTAATCTGGAAAATCTGAACGCTTTATTTATCAGTGAAGGAAAATCTCAAGCTGAGAGATTAATGAAATTAAATCAAATAGCAATTACGCAGATGAAGCTATTGATATCAAATAAAAAAGTTAAGCAGATTGAAGGGAAAAAGAAAAGAATCGCCTGAAAATGTTTATGGTGAAAAATTTGTTCTTGAGGAGTTTAAGAAAGAGATGTCGGTTTATCTTAAGGAATTGGAGATAGAATAATGGAATTTAATCTTTTTGGAGGTTATTTTGGGTAAGAAAATTTTTGTATCATATAAACATAAAGATCAAGATGTTTTATCTTTGCGAGACGGTAGTTTCCAGGAGGCGCTTAATCCTACAACAGCAAGAGATTATGTGGATAAAATTGAAACATACATGGAACACGGTGATGATGTTTATAAAGGGGAGAGAGATCAAGAAGATATTAGTCATCTAAAAGATGAAACGATTAAGTATAAGTTGAGGGATAAAATTTACGATAGCAGTGTAACTATAGTTTTAATTTCTCCTAATATGCGTGAGTCAAGCGTTCCCGATTCAGATCAATGGATTCCGTGGGAAATCTCATATTCTTTGAAGGAGCATGCAAGAAATGATAGAGCAAGCCAGACAAACGCTGTTCTTGCAGTGATTCTTCCTGATTCTATCGGTAGTTATAGTTATTTTGTTAATTCTTATTCTTGTTGTCTGCCAGGCTGTACTTTATATAATACAGCTCGCTTATTCCCTATACTTAGGGATAATATGTTTAATACTATCAATCCTGTTTACCAGGCTTGCCATAATCGTACCACCATCTATAGTGGATATCCTAGTTATATCTATACGGTAAAATGGTCTGATTTTGTCTTAAATGTTAATAGCTATTTGGGCATAGCACAAGATATAAACGATGATATTAATAGTTATAATATTTGTAAGGTGGTCAATTAAATAAGAGGTGTTCTATGGCACAGATATCTAATGAAGTTTTACACAAGGAAATTGATTTGATTCAAGCATGTATTTCTCGCATGGCACATAATTCTTTTTTAATAAAAGGTTGGACTATTTCGCTAGTCGCTGTTGTTTTAGCTTTAGGTGATAAGGTTGCCAATATATCACTGTTGAGCTTTATTTTGTTAATACCAATTATTAGTTTTTGGTATTTAGATGCCTTTTTCCTTCACACAGAGAAAAAGTATAGAAAAATTTACGAGTGGGTTATAGTAGAAAGAAAGAAAGGTAATGAAGAGCATTTATATGATTTAAATCCTCATAGGAAAAGAGGCAATATAAATTTAGATGATGTTGGTACTATTCGTGATGTTATGTTTTCCATTACGTTAAAGCCGTTTTACTTGATCCCTATTGCTATGGTGATTCTTGTGTTTTTTATTAATGTGTTTCCACGGGCGTTTGAGGTACTAAAACCTATATGTTGTGAATATTTTTGTAAATAAGGAGATTTATTATGGTAAGAAAAGTATTTTATAGTTTTCATTTTAAAAATGATTGTTGGCGAACCAGTCAAGTCAGAAACATAGGCGTAGTTGAAGGCAATAAGCCTATATCGGATAACGATTGGGAAAAAATAAAGAAAAAAGGTGATACAGCTGTTGAAAACTGGATTGAAGATCAGCTTAAGGGTAAATCTTGTGCTGTAGTTCTAGTTGGTTCTAGTACGGCTTCAAGGAAATGGGTTCGTAAGGAGATAGAGAAGGCTTGGAATGCAAAAAAAGGTATTGTCGGAATCAGAATACACAATTTAAAGGATTCAAATGGGAATAAATCCACGCAAGGTGATAATCCTTTTGAAAAATTTACATTAAAAGAAGGTCAAAAGAAGCTGTCCAGTGTGGTTAAGCTATATAATTCACCTTATGAGTTTAGTAAAAATGTATATGACCATATTGCCAAAAATATAGAAAAATGGGTCGAAGAAGCAGTTAATATAAGAGACAATTATGGTAAAAAATAAAAAAGCACAACCTATACCATGTGGTTGGTCGATTGTTCCAGTTGGTAAAATTTTTTCGTATGTTAAATCATATGCATTGTCGCGAGAAAAATTAAACTATGGTTTAGTATCTATCGGAAATGTAGGCAATATTCATTATGGTGATATTCATTCGACTTTTAATAGCTCTATCATTTCTTTGGATGACACACTTGTACCAATAGTTGTAGAAAATACTTTTCACCCAAGCACAGAGGATTTGCTAAAAGACGGTGATCTTGTTATGGCAGATGCTTCTGAGGACTACGAAGGCGTTGCCACTAATGTTCTTGTTCGTGGATTAAATAGCAAGAAAGTTGTGGGTGGATTGCATACTTTTGTGCTTCGCGGAAAACCTGATGCTACGCTTAAATCATTTCGTCAATATATTTTTAGCAACCCTACTATTAGGAGGCACCTGCAAAAAGTAGCTAATGGCGTCTCAGTGTATAGTATTTCAAAATATGAAGTATCGAAAGTTCAACTACTTCTTCCACCCCTCCCAGAACAAAAACGCATAGTAGCAGTACTTGAGGCGTGGGATGGTTATTTGCGAGGGCTTGATCGTAAGATTGAGATTAAGAAGAATATTAAAAAAGGATTAATGCAGCAACTGTTGACTGGCAAAAAACGATTAAAAGGGTTTTGTGAGAAATGGGAAATTATAAAGTTAAAAAGTATGGGTGAGATTGTGACGGGCAATACGCCGCCAATGAAAGACAAAAGTAATTATGGGTCAGATTATTGCTGGGCAACTGCGGATGATTTTAAATCAAAATATATTAAGAATACTGAGGTGAAACTTTCCGAGATTGGTAAAAATCTTTCGAGATGGTTACCAAAGGGCAGTTTACTAATTACTTGTATTGCGTCGATAGGTAAAAATGCAATTGCGGCTGTGCCATTAGCAACAAATCAGCAAATTAATTCAATAATTGTTAATGAGAAATATAATAATGAATTTTTATTTTATTTAATAAATAACTCATTGACGTTATTAAGGAAATTTGCTGGAGCAGGAGCGATGCCAATTTTAAATAAAAATGATTTTTCTGATTTAAGATTAAATGTTCCCAAACTTAAAAAAGAACAAGATGCTATTGCCGACATTCTTACTAAAGCAGATGCTGAGATTGAGGCGCTGGAGAAGAAGAGGGGTGTAGTTGCTGCGCAAAAGAAATATCTTTTAAATAAACTTATCACAGGGGAGATTCGTACTCCTGAGGATTTATTGGATAAGGTTAAAAATTATGAAAAAAATTAAGAGTACATTAGAATATACTAAATTTATTAGTGAGATTAAAGAACGTATTCGTTCCGCGCAGTATCAAGCGCTTAAGAAGGTTAATAAAGAGCTTATTAACTTGTATTGGGATATTGGGAAAATGATTGTCGCGCAACAGAAGGAGCATGGATGGGGGAAGGCAATTGTTGACAATTTGTCAAAAGATTTGCAGGTAGAGTTTGTCGGAATTTTAGGGTTTTCATCATCTGGGCTTTGGAGAATGCGTAATTTTTATTTAGCTTACGGCAAAAGTGAAAAACTCGCACCATTGGTGCGAGAAATTGGCTGGTCGCACAATATTATGATTTTGGAGCGGTGTAAGGATTATTTAGAACGTGAATTTTATATCCGTATGACAAAGAGAATGGGATGGACAAAGAATGTTTTGGTTCATCAGATTGAGAATCAGAGTTATGAAAAAACGGTTATGAACCAGACTAATTTCAAGAAAACACTTCCCGCGAAAATTCACAATCAGGCAAAGTTAGCGATAAAAGATGAATATGCTTTTGATTTTTTGGAATTAGGGGAAGAACATAGCGAAAAAGAGCTTGAGCGTGGGCTCATGCTTAGGATAAATCGATTTCTAATTGAAATGGGCGGAGCATTTGCTTTTATTGGTAATCAATTTCGTTTAGAGGTTAACTATGAATAATATTAAAGCTGATTTTGATGAAATAAGGCAATCGCAACTTCCTTTTGTTGAAGTACTAATAAGCATGGGGTATTCCTATATTTCATCTGAGGAGGTGATGCGTCAGCGTAATGGCGATGCTTCAAAATTTATACTTAAAAAAATCGCGGCAAAAGCGCTTATGGCAATAAACGGATATGAGTATTATGGGCAAATATATAAGTTTAGCGAAAAAAATGTATATGACGTGGTAGAAGAGCTTGAAAGCCTTCCTCTTGAGGGATTAATTGACACCTCGCGATTGGTATACAATATGATTATGCCTAAGACAGGAGGAAAGACAATCAAAGTTTTCCATGAGGGCAAAAATATATCTAGAAGCTTTAGGTTTATTGATTTTGCTCACCCTGAAAACAATGTTTTTCACGTAACGGTTGAATATGAAGCCAACGGTAAGAGGCATATTCGTCCGGACATTGTTTGTTTTGTAAACGGTATTCCTTTTGTAGTTATTGAGAATAAAAAAGCCGGTGTGGATATAAAAGAAGCTATCTTTCAGATGTCGCGTAATCAGCGGGCGGAGTATTGTCCCAAGTTTTTTGTTTATTCTCAACTATTGATTGCGACCAATGGATCGGAATTTCGATACGGAACTACACTAACTCAGGCTAAGTTTTATTCTATTTGGAAAGAAAAGGGGATTGCTAAGAAAGAGTTAGAAAGTTATGTAAAACGCTATATTGAAAAACCGCTTGATTCATCGGCTTATTCGCAAGTGCGCGAAGATTTAGGAGTTTCACAAGACTATAACCAGAGAAAAACCCGGTTAGCCACGGAACAAGATAGGGGAATTGTTTCGTTACTTGCTCCTAAACGGTTGCTTGATTTTACAAAGAATTATATTATTTATGACGCCGGGATAAAAAAAATAATGAGATATCAGCAATATTTCGCGATTGCTAAGATGTTGATGCGTGTTGAAGAAGAGCAGAAAGGGGTTGAGGGAAATAAGCGTTGCGGGGGGCTTTTATGGCATACCCAAGGTAGCGGGAAATCGCTCACCATGGTTTTGTTTGTTAAGGCGTTGATTGAACATCCGTATATATTAAACCCACGCGTTATTATTGTAACTGATCGAAAAGATTTAGATAAGCAGATTGCTGAAACGTTCAAGAATTGTGGCTTAAAAAAAGGCGTGATAAAAGCTACTAGCGGCCAGCATTTGTTAGATCTTATTCAAGAAAAAAATCTCAAGGTGATTACGACATTGGTTCATAAATTTGATTCAGTATCTAAGAAGCGTATGAATTTTCGTGATACAGATAAAAATATATTTGTGCTTATTGATGAAGCTCATCGAACACAAACCGGGATTGCTAATCTTGAAATGAACCGCGTAATGCCCAACGCTTGCTACATTGGGTTTACGGGTACACCTTTGTTAAAGAAAGACCGTGAAAGTTGGAAGAAATTTGGCGGGTATATCGATAAATATACAATTGATGACGCGTTAAAAGATGAGATTATATTACCTCTTATTTATGAAGGGCGTTATGTTGATTTGATTGAAAATAAAGAACAGATTGATCGGCGGGTTGACGCGATAATCAAGGATTTAGATGATAAGGCTAAAAGAGAATTACAGAAGCTGGTTAATACAAAAATAATTAAAGATAATCCTCAGCGCATTGCGGATATTGCTGTTGATATAGAGAATCATTATTGTGGTCAATTTCAGGGGACAGGCTTGAAGGCGCAAATTGTTTCGCCTTCAAAATTTTCGGCTGTGTTGATGCAGAAAGCTTTTGAGTCTAGCGGTAAAATTCAAACGGCAATTGTTATATCCGGTGAAAATGGCATTGTTGACGAAGATGACGCGCATAAAAAAGAGGTTATTGAATATTTAGATAAAACGAAAGAAAAGTATAGAAGCCTGGAATCTTACGAAAAAGATGTTATCGACAGTTTTAAGTATAATCCTGACGGGATCGAGATACTAATAGTTGTAGATAAATTATTAACTGGATTTGACGCCCCATGCAATACCGTCCTTTATCTGGCAAAAGATTTAAGAGATCATAGTTTATTGCAGGCAATAGCGCGTGTTAATAGGCTTTATGATAATAAAGAACTGCCAAAGACAGCGGGATTCATTATAGACTATTCTGAGAATGCTAAAAATATAGATACGGCTATGAAATTATTTGGTAATTATGACGAAGAAGACGTTAAAGGAGCGTTAATTGATGTTGGGGAAAAGATTAACGAGCTTGAACAGAGTTATGCTGAGGTTCATGATTTATTCAAAGAGATAAAGAACAAAAGTGATAGTGAGGAATACTTGACCGTTTTGGGTGGTGATACTAAGGAAGATGGCGAACAAAGAAGAGTGGTCTTCTATGAAGTATTGAATAAGTTTCTGCGGAATTTCAACGAATGTTTGGCATTACAGGATTTCGTGAAGGAGTTTAAACATATCGATGTTTACAAGAAAGAGATAAAAAAAATGGTTGAAATCCGCAAAGCGGCAAGTTTGAGGTATGCTGATAAAGTAGATTTGACTAAGTATAAGCGTTCGCTTGTTAGTATCCTTGATGATTATGTTGACGCTCAGGGTGTTGAATTATTAACAAAACAGATTAACATTACTGATAGTGAGCAGTTTGAGAAAGCTATTGAATCTTTAGGCTCTAATAAATCAAAAGCGGAGGCTATTGCAGCGCAGACAGAACGTACAATTAAAGAAAAATACAATTCTGATCCTGAATTTTATAAAAGATTTTCAGAGAAAATACATGAAATCTTAGAGAAAATGCGTCAAGAGAAAATGGCAGATATCGCGGCGTTAAAGGAATTGAAGGATATAAAAAACAGTGTTGTTCAAAAGCGTGATGAGAGCATTCCTGAAAAGATTAGCCAAAAAGAAGGCGCGGATATATTTTATCGTAATTTGTGCCCTATCTTTCAGTCGCATAAACTAAATAGGCCTGATTTTGAGCAGATAATTCTTGATATATATTCAATTCTACATCAGGAAAGCATAGTCGATTGGTATAAAAACGCTGAGGTTAAGCGAATAATGCGTAATAAAATTGATGATTATGTTTATGATGTTGTTAAGGGTGAGCGTGGTATTGATTTGTCAAATGAGGAAATGAAGGATATCATAGATAAGGCAATGGAATTAGCTGAAAATAATTACGAGATCTTTAAATGAAAGTATTTACTTACGGTCAATATAGATATGAGTATGAGTTTTTGAGGCAAGAAAGAAAAACTCTTAGTTTGACCGTATGTCCAGATATGGGTATTGTCCTCCGGTGTCCGATTGAGGCAAAGGAAGATCGTATTGAAGCGTTTTTAAAGAAGAAGTGGAAATGGCTTAATAAACAGCTTAGTTTCTTTAAGAGGTTTCAGAGGGAGAGATATGAGAAAGAATACATATCAGGGGAGAGTTTTTTATATTTAGGGCGTCAGTATAAGCTGATAGTTAAGAGGGCAAAAGATGATAATGTCTCTCTTGCGAAAGGACGTTTATTGCTTGATACTCAGGCTAAAGTTTCCAACGGAGATTATAATCGGAAGTTAATTGATGTGTGGTACAGAAAACGTGCGAATGTTATTTTCCAGGAGCGTTTTGTCGGGGTTCTTGAGTGTTTTAATTATCTAAAAACCTTTAAATTATCGATTAGAAAAATGAATAAAAGATGGGGGAGTTTTGTTAATAAGGATACTGTTGTTCTAAATCCTTTGTTAATTCATGCCCCAAAATATTGCATTGATTATGTTATCACTCATGAATTATGCCATGTGAAATATAAACATCATAATAAAAGATTTTATGACTTATTGACAAAGATTATACCTGATTGGGAAAAAAGAAAAGATAGATTAGAGTTACTATTTATAAAGTAAAATAAAGTAGGCCAAAGCAGGCTGAACCACAAAAATTAAATGGACATGAGTATCTTAGATTCATTGAAAGGGATATTGGGAGTTAAGCCGGTTAATATTGGGAGGCTAAACCGTCATGCTGCCGGAAGTTTTTGTCAATCAAAGGATTTAAAGAAAGACAATCTCGATATTCTTGCGGATATAGAGGTAACTGAGGAATATGAAAATATTGAAAAATTATTAAATAATAATTTACCCATTTTATTTGTAAGCGGGAAAGCAGGCACAGGCAAGACGACTTTAATCCATTATCTTAGAGAGAAATTAAATAAAAATGTGGTGGTTGTCGCTCCTACCGGAGTGGCCGCGTTAAATGCCAAAGGAGCAACAATTCATTCTTTTTTTCGTTTACCGCCGAGAATTATTACTAATGAGGATATAAAAGGAGTAAGGAGCCGGACGGTTTATGAAAAGATTGATGTGTTAATCGTTGATGAGGTTTCTATGGTACGCGCTGATTTGATTGATGCTATGGATCAATTTCTGCGTTTAAACGGGCCGCGTTCTAACCAACCTTTTGGCGGTATACAAGTTTTATTTGTCGGCGACCTGTTTCAATTACCGCCGGTTGTTAAAAAACAAGAGGAGAAAATTCTTGCGGCCAGAAGATATGAAAGCCCTTTTTTCTTTAGCGCCAAAGTATTGCAGAATTGTGAATTTGTTCCGATTGAGTTGTGTAAAATATTTAGGCAAACTGACTCTAAATTTACAGAAATGTTAAATCGAATACGGGTAGCTGAACAATGCTGCGCGGTTATTCATCAAATTAATAAGCGTTGTATAGATGAAAAAGATGAAGCCCCGTCGTTAATAACTCTTACATGTACTAATACTGCCGCTGATAAAATCAATAACTTAAAACTCCAGCAATTGCCGGGAGAAGTGAGTTCGTTTATCGGAGAAATTTCCGGGAAGTTCGCTGTTCAAGAAGAAAAGCTTCCGTCACCTTTGAATTTGCAATTGAAGCCAGGTGCGCAAGTAATGTTTACGAAGAATGATGAACAAAAGAGATGGGTTAATGGAACTATCGGCCGTGTTGTAAATTTTAAAAATGAATTGATACAGGTGGAATTAGTTTCTGATCAATCAAGAGAAGTTCTTGATGTACATAGGGTAAGTTGGGAGTCATTTAAATACGCATATGACTATTCAAAAGACAAAATCAAGCCAGTTGTTGTTGGAAAATATACACAGTTTCCCTTGATGCTTGCATGGGCTGTTACGATACATAAAAGTCAGGGGAAAACTTTGGAGAAAGTTAGAGTAGATTTAGGAAATGGCGCCTTTGCATCAGGACAAGTTTACGTTGCTTTAAGTAGGTGTAGATCATTACGGGATATTACTTTAGCCCGGCCTATTGAAAAGAATGAAATAAAATGCGATCAACGGATCAAACGATTTTATGAAGCAATTATTCAGGTATAAAGCTTCTAAGAAAGAAAGGGGCACACCTATTTTTTTTCTAAAGAGAGTCAGAGACTCTTGAAAATAACAATATAATATTTATGAAAACAGAGCCTTTATTCCTTGATGTTGACGCTTTTATGGAAGATCTCAACAAACGTTTTGAAAAAGAAGATTTTCTATGCGATTTTAAAGAATTTTTATCTTATGTTAATAGCCATAAAATAAAGTTAACACCTAAGTGTAGATGGATTCCGGTTAAACATCTTTACGCGATTAACGCTTTGCTTAAAACCCCTTTGCGTGTGGAAGATAAAATAGGAGATAAAATATACAGAATTCGCGAAGAGTATTGTTTTCCCAGGATATATTTTATGGATTTATTAGCGGAAGCCAGCGAATGTATTGCCGTAAATGATAAAGATGTTTTATTTTCCGGGGCAGAGTATGATAATTTTTTCAATATGGATGGAGGCAAGAAAAAACTATGGCTTATTTTGGCATGGTGGTTTAGCATGGATTGGAATAACTGGATGCCGGAAGGAGATTTTGGGCAGATGATTCAAGATAAAATACTGGAATTAATACCTTACATAAAAGAAATAAGCGGCATTGAGCGCGGGATAGATTTTAAAAAATTTACGAAAAAATTAATAACAAATTTAAATCTTAAATGGAACGCGCAGTCGCAAGATTGGGCTTGTAGCGGTATGGAATGGGGGATAAAACATTGTATATTAGTTCCGTTTGCTTGGTTCGATATTATTAATATTCAATATAAAGAGAAGGATAAACTCGGTATTAAAGAGATAAAAGGTTTTTATGTGAAGCCAATGGGAAAGCTTTTTTTAGAAGATTTGGTTCGAATGGGAGAGAAAATAGCAAGCACAAAAGGTATAAGGTAATAGATTCAAATTTTTGATTAACAAGCCCTTAGAAACAAATACGAGTATTTTTAAAAAGCACGCGCGCTAAAAAGAAATTCAGGGGGGTAGGCGGCGGTTTGATAGATACTACTTTATTTTTTAGTTTTTTGGTATATAATTTTCAATGAAAACTATTTCTCACTTTCGAGGATTGCCTGCGGCAAACTTCGGAGGTGAGAATGCTTATAGAATGGTTTAAGGGCAGGGTTTGGAGGTGTTTTAAAATACATATGACGGACTTTGGAGTTTGATTTTGTTAAAGTTAGGGATACATGTGTCTATTGCCGGCAAGATTTATGATTCTGTAGAACGGGCTAAAAAGCTGGGTTGTAATACAATGCAGATTTTTTCCCGCAATCCTCGGCAATGGAGAACGTCCTCTTTAAGTAAAGAAGATATAAAGATATTCAAGGAAAGAATAAGAAAAGAAAAAATAAGCCCGGTAGTAATTCATATTCCTTATATTCTTAACTTAGCTTCGCCTAAGCATAGTTTTCATAAAATAACTATAAAAGAATTTATAGCTGATCTTGTTGAAGCCGACAGCATAGGCGCGGATTATCTTGTAACTCATATGGGTTCTTACAAGGGCACTACTGAAGAGGGAGGGCTTTTAAGGATAGCTAATGCTTTAAATAAAATTTTAAAAGAAACCAAAGGCGTTAAAACACTTGTTGCTTTAGAAAATACTTCAGGAAGCGGATGCTGGTTGGGTTATAATTTCTCTCATTTTAAGTTTATTATGGAAAAGCTGAATAATCCTGAGCGGATTGGAATTTGTTTAGATACTGCTCATGCTTGGGCCGCAGGGTATAAAATAAATGATGCTGTAGGCCTAAACAGCCTTTTAAAAGAAATTGATAAAGAGGTTGGCTTAGAGCGTTTAAAAGTAATTCATCTTAATGATACTAAAGAAGAACTTGGTTCAAAAATTGACCGCCATGCTGATATAGGCCAAGGATTAATAGGCAAAAAAGGTTTATCTCTTGTCTTTAACCACCCTAAGCTAAAGAATCTGCCTTTTATCTTAGAAACACCTAATAAAGATGAGGATGGCGGAAAGAAAAATTTGAATGTTGTGAGGAAATTATATTTAGATAAGAAACGGGCACCCCAACAGGCATAAGTATGCCCGTTTCATTAATAAAATGATAGAAGATGATTTATACAAAAGAAATCGATAAAAAATGGCAGAATTTCTGGGAAGAACAGGGGACTTTTAAGGTTGACACCAAAGGCGCTTCTAAACCTAAATATTACTGCTTAGTTATGTTTCCTTATCCTTCCAGTGAGCTTCATGTCGGCCATGCCCGTAATTATGTAATTGGTGACGCGGTTGCCCGCTATAAAAAAATGCGGGGATTTTATGTTTTAAGCCCTATGGGTTGGGATGCTTTTGGGCTTCCGGCGGAAAACCAGGCTATTAAACATAAAATTCATCCTCGAGAGTGGACTTTAAAAAATATAAAAAGAATAACTGAGCAGTTAAAAAGCTGGGGTATTGGCTATGATTGGCAAAGAGAAATCACTACTTGCTTGCCGGATTACTATAAATGGACTCAGTGGATATTTTTAAAGCTTTACGAAAAGGGCCTGGCTTACCGTAAAAAAGCAGGAGTTAACTGGTGTGAATCATGCAAAACAGTCTTGGCCAATGAACAGGTTATTGATGGTAAATGCGAACGCTGTTCAACAGAGGTTGAACAGAAAAGCTTAGAACAGTGGTTTTTTAAAATAACTGATTATGCTAAAAGGCTTTTAAATGATTTAGAGTTTTTAGAAGAATGGCCTCAGAGAGTTAAGCTTATGCAGAATAACTGGATAGGCGAATCAACCGGAGTTGAAATAGATTTTAAAGTTGAGGGCTTAAAAGAAGAATTGAAATGTTTTACTACCCGAGTTGATACTATTTTCGGGGCAACTTTTGTAGCTTTAAACTGGGAGCATTCTTGTATAGACGCGCTGATAAAAGAAGCGCCTAACAAAAGAGATATTCAAGAGTTTATTAAAAAAGTAAAAAATCAGGATATATCAGCGCGGTTAATAGATAATTTTGAAAAACAGGGTATTTTTACCGGTAAATACGCTATTAATCCTATGACCGGTAAAAAAATACCTATTTGGATTGCTAACTATATTCTTTCTGGTTATGGAACTGGGGCGATAATGTGCGTTCCGGCCCACGATAGCAGGGATCTTGAATTTGCTAAAAAGTATGATTTGCCGATTGTCGAAGTTATTGAAAAAATCGGACGTCTGACGTCCGATTTGGTTGAGGGGGGTTATGAGGGAGAGGGGTTTTTGGTTAATTCTGAGAAGTTTAACGGAATGGTTTCGGAAGAGGCAAGGGAAAAAATTGCCGATTATATGGAGAAGAATAATATTGGAAAAAGAGCTGTTAATTATAAGCTGAGAGATTGGCTGGTTTCCCGCCAGCGTTATTGGGGAGCGCCTATTCCGATTATTTATTGTGATAACTGCGGACAGGTCCCTGTTCCTGAAAAGGATTCGCCGGTTTTATTACCTGAAATTAAGGAATTTTTGCCTACAGGACAGTCACCTTTAACTTATATTGAAAAGTTTATCAATACTGAATGCCCTAAGTGTGGAAAAAAAGCGAGACGTGAAACCGATACTATGGATACTTTTGTGGATTCAAGCTGGTATTTTCTACGTTTTATTTCCTCTAAAGAAGAAAATAGCCCTTTTTTTTCTGAGGATGTAAATGAATGGCTTCCGGTAGATCAATATATCGGCGGGGTTGAACATGCTATCCTTCATCTTATGTACTCAAGATTTATAAATAAATTTCTTAAGGATCAAGGCTATATTAATTTTTCCGAACCTTTCAAGCGCTTATTTACTCAAGGGATGATTGTTAAAGACGGGGCAAAGATGTCTAAATCAAAAGGTAATGTTGTTGCTCCTGATTATATACTTGAGAAATATGGGGCAGATACAATGCGTCTTTATATTTTATTCATGGGCCCGCCGCATAAAGACGCTGAATGGCAGGATGAAGGTTTGCGGGGGTGTTGGCGTTTTATTCAAAGAGCTTTAAAGTTGGTTGATATACTTAAAGAATATAAAGGCTGTTCTAACGAAGAAAAAGAATATAATCAAGAAGAAAAAGAACTTTTGAAAAAAATTCATTCGACTATCAAAGAAGTCACTAAGGATTTAGAAGGAAATTTTCAATTTAATACTGCTATAAGCAGAATCATGGAGTTGGTAAATCAAACTTATAAAGGGGTAGCTTGCGGTGAATTAAAAAAAGAGATTTTTAAAACTGCGGTGGAGACAATTTTCCTGCTTTTAGCGCCTTTTATGCCTCATATAAGCGAAGAAGTTAACGAAGTTTTAGGTAATAAGGTGTCTATTCTTGAACATTCCTGGCCCCAGACAGAGGATAAATATTTAAAAGAAGAAGTAGTAGAAATAGCGGTCTTAATCAATGGTAAAGTTAAAGATAGGCTTAAGGTGAATACTGCCTGGCCTGAAGAAGAAGTTAAACAAAAAGCTCTTGCCTTAGAAAAAATCAAAAAAATAATTTCTCAAAAACCGCCTAAAAAAATTATCTATATTGAGAGAAAAATAGTTAATATAGTAACTTAAAAATGATACTCGATAATTCTCGATACTCGATACACGATTCTCGATAATTCGTAATATATCGAGCATCTAGTATCTAGTATCGAGAATCGAGAATCGAGAATCGAGAATCGAGAATATGTTTTGCCTTACCCACCAGGAAAGGAAGGTTCTTTTAGCTGTTGCTGTTTTAATTTTGATCGGCAGCTTGATAAGGTATTTTAAAACCTCTGTTCCGGCCAATTCAAATTTGATTATTTATTCCGCGGAAAGTATTTCTAGCTCAAAAAAGATAAACCCCGTTAGCAACAAGTCATCGAAGATGCCTGCCGCGCCTGCGGCACGGATTTCTAACGGGGTAAATATTAATAGCGCTTCAATTCAGCAATTACAGGAGATTAAAGGAATAGGGGAAGTTACTGCCCGACGGATAGCTGAATATCGCGAGCAGTTTGGGGAATTTAAGGTGGTTGAGGATTTGGAGGAGGTTAAGGGGATTGGGGAGAAAAAAGCCAGGGTTATTGGGGAATATATTTGTTTTAAATAAGGTAGTATATTTTAAAAGCCAAGAAAGGTTCTTTCTCTAGACGCAATTTTTGCCTTCGGCACATAAAAAAATACCTAAAAGCACATAACTCGTCTCGGCTTAACCGAGACTCAAACAAATGTGCTTTTTTAACGGTATTTTTTTATTAAAAATCGCTATATCGCTACAAGAACTTTTCTTGGCTTTTAAAATATATTATATAAATTAGGTTACCTGCTTTTAAATCGGTTATGTTGTAATGGAAAAGAGGTGTTTGGCGGGGTTGTTGAATTTTTGGGTTTTTTTGGCTTTGGGGTTAGGGGTTATTTTTGGCCGAGGGTTTTCTTTTTATTTTTTAAGTTTTTTCCTTTGTTTATTTTCTTCAGGAGCTGTTTATTTTTTTTATAAAAAAAACAAGTTTTTAGTTTCTGATGTTTTTATTTTAGTTTCTTTTTTCTTTATCGGCGCTTGCCTGATAAGTTCTTTTAATCTCTCCAGAGTTGAAGAATTTTTAGATAAAAGAAATGATATTTGCTTGCAGGTTATTTCCCTCCCTAAAGAGTCAAGCTTGGCTAATAGTTTTACCGCCCGCGTACAAAAAGTAAATTCTTTACCTTTAAAAATAAAAGTAAGAGTTAGAGATTATTCTAAATCAATGGAATATTTGAAATCTTATCAATTTAGAGGAAAATTAATCAAAAAGGATTATCAGCAAAGGTCTTTTTACCCCGTTAGAGGCCCGCTTCGCGGCATCCGCCCGAGGCGGATTGCCTCTAACGGGGTTTATTACCTTTGGGCTAAAGCCAAAGAGCCGATTGTTGAACTTCCCAGAGGGATAGGGAGCTCTTTTACCCGAAATACAGCCTTATATATTTTTAATGTTTTTAAGAAAAATTGCAGTGTTCAGGGGTATAAGTTTTTAAGCTCAGTATTTTTGGGAAGAAGGGAGCTTTTGGGTGAGGAAAAAAAGTATTTTTCTGACACTGGGACAAGCCACTTTTTAGCTATAAGCGGCCTGCATTTAGGGCTTACTTCTTTGATTTTATTTTTTATTTTAAGGTTTTTTGGCCTGAAATTTGAGGTTCGCCTTATTATTTCTTTAATTTTCCTTTGGTTTTATACTTTGCTTACCGGAATAAGCCCTTCTACTTTGCGGGCGGCAATTATGTATTCAGTATTTGTTTTAGGTTTTTTCGCCAAAAGAAAGGCCCATTTATTAAATTCTTTAGGTTTGGCGGGAATAATCGCTCTCATGATCGATCCCTCAGTACTTTTTAGCGTAGGTTTTCAGTTGTCATTTACAGCCTGCTTTGCCATAATTTTAGGACTTAAAATTTTTAATATAAGGCCAGCCAAAAATATGGTTTTGAATTATTTGAAGCAGATTCTTAGCTGTTCTATTTTTATCGGAGTATTTTCAACTCCCTTAGTCTCATATTATTTTGGAAAAGTGTATATTTTAAGCCCGCTCTATAATATAATTTTAATTCCTTTATTTACTTTTATTCTTATAATCAACTTTATTTTAATTATTTTTTCGCCCTTTACTTTCGCGGCTTTAGGCATAGGAGAAATTCTATCGGCAGTTATCTCTTATTTTATAGCTCTCACCAGGAGTTTAAGCCATATTAATTTTTCTTTTATCACTTATACTTTTGAGGCATGGGCCGTATTTGTATATTATTTTGCTCTTAGCATCATTATATTTTTATCGCGAAGATATTTTAGAACCGCGATTCAAATAGTAGAATAAAAAAATAAGCCGCCGCATATACAGACGGATAGAAAAACTAAAATCAAAAATTAAATATCAAACATTAAAATGACAATTTAAAAATAAAAATGTTTTTTAAGCCGCAAAAAATAGCCTATATTTTTTCGTATGTTTGAAAAGCATTGAAAACATTAGATATTAAATCATTTTAAATTTTGATATGTCGTTTTGATTTTTGCATTTTAATTTTTAAATTTAACTGGAGTTGATTAGTCAAAAATATGGGGAAACTCCAGCTATAATTCTGTTGCTTTTTAGGCTAATTATTGGTATAAATAGGGGTGTTAATCCTCGATAAGCCTATACTCGATACTTGATAACTCGTAAAATATCTAGTATCGAGTATCTATCATCGAGAATCGAGTATCCAGTATCAAGGAACAAGAATATGGATATAGTTTCCTTAGCAGTTATAAAACTTTCGTTGGTGGCTCTTTTAGGGTTTTATTTTTATAAAAAAGCCATTATTAATGAAGAGACTCTGCGGTTTTTAACTTTTTTTGTTATAAACCTTGCTATACCTTTTTTGATATTTACTCAGCTTGTTGAAAATTCTGAAATAGTATTAGGTTATTCGCTTTGGTTTTTTATTATTTTAAGTATAGGTTTGTTTGCTGCCGGCTGTTTTTTAGGGTTTATAGCTTGTTTTTGGCGCGGGCGTGAGTTTAAAAGGGAATTTATTAGCTTGATAAGCTTTCAAAATGCGGGATATTTGCCGATAAGTATAGCTTTTTTTCTTTTTCCCCAAGGGCTTCGGGAAAAATTCTTAGTATTCACCTTTCTTAACCTTTTAGGCTTTAATATTATTATGTGGTCGGTAGGAAGTTTTTTTATTTTTAAAAAGAAAGGAGAAAAGTTTAACCTCAAGTCTATTTTCACTCCGCCAATAACAGGCACTATTATCGCTTTGCTATTAGTACACACTAAGACAACAGGATTTATTCCTTCGATAATAGTTGAGCCTATTAAAATGATTGGAGAAGTGAGCTTTGTGCTGTCCGCGATAATTTTAGGTTCTTGGTTAGCAAAAATTAAACTTAAAGGTATATCTAAAAAATTATTTTTTGTGGGAGAAGCTTCTTTTTTAAAATTAATAATTTTGCCTCTTTTATTTTTAATTGGAGTGATAAGACTGGAGATTTTTTCTCTTTTAGGTTTGTTTATAGTTCTTCAGGCGGCTATGCCTTCAGCGGCGTCGCTGCCTATTATAGCTAATATGCGCGGCGCTGATAGTGAGTTTGTTTCCCAAGGAGTATTTCTTACGCATCTTTTAAGCATAGTTACAATTCCTATATGGTTAGGGTTGTATTTGAAATTATCGGGATTCTCTTTTTAAGGCACAGATGATCTGTGTAATGAGTGAAGCGAATGAAAATAGTGGCGGCGAATAAAAAGGCGGGAAGGAATTATCATATTATGGAAGCTTTTGAAGCTGGGATAGAGCTTAGGGGCAATGAGGTTAAGTCTTTGCGCGCCAAAAGCTGTTCTCTTGATGATAGCTTTGCCCGCGTAGAAAGGGAAGAACTTTTTTTATATAATATGCATATTCCTGAATTTGAAAAAAGTTCATTTTTTAAAACTGAGCCTAAAAGAATAAGAAAGCTTTTAGTCCATAAAAAAGAAATAAAAAAGCTTATAGGATTCACCACTCAGAAGGGGCTGACTATTATCCCTCTGAAGATTTATTTTAATGATAAGGGCCTTGCTAAAGTGGAAGTTGCTTTAGCTAAGGGCAAACATACCTTTGATAAGAGAAAAAAACTCAAGGAAAAAGCAGTCCAAAAAGAAACCCAAAGAGCCTTAAAGAAATTTCATTAAAATAGACATACTATAAAGATCAGGAGATTAATAATGAGTAAAATTATAAGCATAGCCTCAGAAGCAGCTAAGGAAGCAGGAATCTTTTTGTTAGAGAATTTTGGTAAAATCAGCCGAATTGAAAAAAAAGGCGACAGGGATTTTGCTACTAATTTGGATAAAGAAGCGGAAAATATGATTATTAAAAAGATTAAAAGCGTTTTTCCTCAGCATGGAATCATAGCTGAAGAAAGCGGCAAGGATAATCCTGATAAAGATTATTTGTGGATAATTGATCCTCTTGACGGCACGCATAATTTTATGCGCGATATAGATATTTTTGGTGTATCTATAGGAATAATACATAAAGGAGAATTCGCGGCCGGAGTTATCTATATGCCCAAAGAAGATGAATTATATCTAGGAGAAAAAGGGTCGGGAGCTTATAAAAACGGTAAAAAGATTAAGGTTTCTTCTAACGGTGATTTAAATGACTGCTCTATTTCTTTTGATTCCAGCATAAGGTATTCTCCTAAAATTATGCTTGATGTTTTAGGAAAATTGGCTAAGGAAGTATTTAATGTCCGAATGTTAGGGTCATCAGTCCGAATTCTATCTTATGTTGCTGAGGGAAAACTTGATTTTGCCGTAGAGTTTCATGATCGTCCCTGGGATTTTGCCGGCGGGGCTTGTATAATAGAAGAAGCTGGAGGCAGGTTATCTACCCTTAAAGGCGCGCCGCTTAGCTATAAAGACATCGGTTATATTGCTTCCAATAAAGCGGCATACAGCAAGGTAAGAGAAATAGTTATTTCTGGTTTTTCTCTTGACGCTCAAGAGGGGTTGTGATAAGCTAAAAAGTAGATTAGAATAAAACCTTTAAAAAACAATAAATTAGCGGGAGGGTCTCGACCCTCCCCTACATAACAAGATTATTTTATTAGAAATATTATAATAACAAAATATGTAGGGACAGGCCGTGATCTGTCTGTTACAAAAGATAAAATGTCAAAAATATTAACTTGGAGATCAGGATTTAAAGTTTAATTTATACCAGGAGGCAATTATGTGTAGAAACCTTTTTTTGCTGTTAATTATTTTTGTTTTTTTTATTAATGGCTGCGCTGTTGTTTTACAAAAAGGCAGGCGTTCGGATATTGAAAAAATACAGTCTTTAGAGAATGAACTGCAAACGTTTAAAAACGCCAAAGATATTTTAACCCAACAGCTGTCACAAGAGATAAAAGATAAGCAGGTTCGGCTGGAGATGGCTCAGAAAGGCTTGGTTATTACTTTTGTGGCTGAAGTTCTTTATGATTCAGGAAAAGCTGATTTAAAAGAGCAAAGTTTACCTGTTTTAAATAAAGTAGTGAAAATCCTTAAAGAAGAAGTTCCCGGCAACAATATTATGGTTGAAGGCCATACTGATAATGAGCCGATAAAGTATTCGCGCTGGAAAACTAATTGGGAGCTATCTACTCAAAGGGCGCTTAGCGTTCTTTATCATTTAGAAAGCGGTGGGGTTAATCCTTTAAGGCTTTCAGCAGCTGGGTATGGCCAGTATAAACCCGTTGCCTCTAATGACACTATTGAGGGGAGACAGTTTAACCGGCGGGTTGAAGTTGTTATTCTACCTAAAATAGTAAAAAAAATGGAAACAGTTGAAGAAGAAAAGGCTGGACAAGAGGAAGCTATTGAGGATCAAGAGGAGGAATTGAAATGAAAGATAGCTCTTTAATAATAAGTTTACTTATAGGATTGATTGTAGTTTTGGTTATTGGTGGAGTTTCTCTTCTAGTAAAGATGAATTCTTTATCGGGCAGCTATAAACAGCAGTTGGCAAAAAATATAAATTCCGAAAGAGATGTTGAGAGCTTAAAAGAAGATAATTTAAAGTTGAAAAAAGATTTTAAAGAATTGAATGAGCAGCTGGATAATTTTAAGATTGAAAGCGTGAGTAAGATAGGGAACCTCACAAAAGAAAATATAAAGCTTGAAGAACTAAAGATAAAGCTGGAAGAGAACTTAAAAGAAGAACTTATGAATAAGAGGCTTTCAGAACAAGAGACAAAACTGGAAGAGAACTCAGAAGAAGAATCTATCAATAAGAAGCTTTCAGAACAAGAATAATAGAGTTCAAGGCAGTGTTGTATTTCTAAAAGGGGGCGTAGGCCCCCTTTACTTTTAGATTCAACAATTTAAAAATTAACAATGCAAATTTAGCATTTTAAAATTTCCGCCAAAGGCGGATCAGCCTTCGGCTGAAGCAATACATTAAACATTTTACATTGCTAATTGCTAATTGCTAATTGCTAATTTTGCATTTTGCAATGCGAGCGAAGCGAGGAGATATGAATATTCCTAAACATATAGCCATAATAATGGATGGCAACGGGAGGTGGGCAAAGAAACGGGGTTTACCTCGTACTGCCGGGCACAGAAAAGGGGTTCAAAGGATAAAAGAAATAATGAAAGAAGTAAAAAAGATAGGGGTTAGCGCTCTTACCATTTTTGCCTTTTCAACTGAAAACTGGAACCGGCCCAAAAAAGAAGTAGAGTTTCTTTTTTTTTATCTTAAGAATTTTATCAAAGATAATAAAAAAGAGTTAGTAAAAGAAGGCATAAAGTTTAAAGCTATCGGCAGAAGAGACCGTATATCCAAAGATGTTATCGGAAAGATAGAGGATTTAGAAAATGTCACTTCCGGCAATAAGGATTTTATTTTTAATATTGCTTTAGACTATGGCGGAAGATGGGACATAGTTAACGCGGCCCAGCAAATTATTAAAGATTACGATAGCAAGAAAATATCTCGGCAGGATTTAGATGAAAAATTATTTAGCCGTTATCTTTCTTTGGGCAGCGGCCTGGAGCCTGATTTTCTTATAAGAACTTCCGGAGAGCAAAGGATAAGCAATTTTTTGATTTGGAATTTAGCATATAGTGAGTTTTATTTCAGCCCTGTTTTTTGGCCTAGCTTTAGCAAAAAAGAACTTTATAAAGCCGTAGAAGTATATTCTAATAGAGTAAGGAAATTTGGAGGAATATATGAATGAGAGAATTATTCCCGCGACTGTTTTAGGCTTTTGCGCTGTGTTCGCGGTAATTTATTATCCTTTATGCGGTATAGCTACCTGTTTTCTTATCCTCGCGGGGTTATATGAATTTTTCCATATGGTAGAGAAAAAAGGAGTTAGGCTATTTAAGCCCTTAGGCCTTTTACTTGGTTTACTTATTCCTATAACTATTTATTTTCGTTTTCCTATAAAAGAAGGTTGGCAGTTTTTATTTGTTATTATAGGGTTATTTGTTCTTTTTCTTCTTGAGTTTAGAAAAAAAGAAACGCATCATTCAGTTCTTTCAATATCAGCAACGATATTCGGCGTAATCTATATTTCCTGGTGCTTTAGTTTTCTAATAAGAGTGAGGCAGCTGCCTGAAGGGGCAATGCTGACAGGGTTCTTAGTTCTAGTCACTAAATCTTCAGATGTAGGCGCTTATTTATGGGGCAAAAAATTTGGAAAAACTCCCCTTATTAAAAAAATAAGCCCTAAAAAATCATTAGAAGGTTCCATGGGCGGTTTTTTTACCAGTTTAAGTGTAGGGCTTATATTTTCTTTATTTATAGACAGCATTGATTTTTGGGAAAAGTTTTTTTTAATAATTATTTTAGCTATAATATCTCAAATGGGGGACCTTTTTGAATCTCTTATAAAAAGGGACTGCGGGGTAAAAGATTCAGGAAGAATCTTATGGGGTATGGGGGGAGCTCTTGACGTTATTGACAGCTTAATTTTTACCGCCCCTATTTTGTATTTATATGTTACTATGATGAGATAAGGCATAGATAAAAATGAAATTCCAAATAACAAATTCCAAATAACAAATAAATTCCAATACTCAATATCCAAATTCCAATGGGGAATTTTTGGAATTTGAAATTTGAGATTTATTTGGAATTTGGTGCTTGAAATTTGGAGCTTATTTGTTATTTGGTGCTTGAAATTTGGGATTTTAATAATAGCTTATTAATTTATGAAAAAGGTCTTAGTATTCGGCTCAACAGGTTCAATAGGAAGAAGCGCTTTAGAAGTAATAAGGCGGGATAGAAAGGAATTCAAGATTTTAGGCCTTTGCGCGGATAGGGATATAAAAACTCTTTTAAGCCAAATAAAAGAATTTAAGCCTTTATACGTTTGTTTAAGAGATCAAAAACAGGCAAAAAAATTACAAAAAGAGTTAACCGGGCGGATAAAGTTATTCAAAGGAGAGGAAGGCTTAGAAGAGTTTTCAGCTTTGGATTGTGATATTTCACTTATGGCAATTTCAGGAATTTCTTGTTTAAAGCCTTTACTTATAAATATAAGGCATACTAAAAGAATTGCCTTAGCTAACAAAGAATCAATAGTAACAGCAGGCGCTTTAGTCTTTAAGCAAGCGAAAAAATATAATACTGAGATTTTACCGGTAGATAGTGAAATAAACGCTTTTTTTCAGCTCATTGAAATGAATAAAAACTGGCAGAATTCAAACGATTGTTTTCGTAGGGTTCATATTACTGCTTCCGGAGGTTCTCTGGCAAATTGCGGCAAAAGGGATTTTGCCAAGGTTAGCGTCCAAAAGGTTTTAGATCATCCTAACTGGAATATGGGAAGGCGCATTACTGTTGACAGCGCTACCTTAGTTAATAAAGGTTTTGAAGTTATTGAAACTCATTTTTTCTTTGGCCTTGCTTTTGAGAAAATTAATATTTTGATACATAAAGAATCTATGGTTCACGCTATGGTTGAATGTAAAGATAATACTTTGTTTGCTTGTATTTATCCCGCGGACATGAAAGTTCCGATTTCCTTTGCTCTGTATTATCCTCAGAGGAGTAATTTTAACAGCGGCATTAATTTTAAAAACAATTTTTCTTATACTTTTGAACCCATAAATTATAATCGTTACCCTCTTCTAAAAATAGTTTTAGAAGCCGCGAAAAAAAAGGATAATTCTCTCGTAGTTTTAAATGCTTGCGATGAAATAGCCATAGATTATTTTTTAAAAAAGAAGATAAAATTTTCTGATATTTACAAAGCTGTGGAATATATATATAGCCATTATCCTCAAAATAAAATAAAGAATGAGGCTGATATCTTTTTCTGGGATAGCTGGGCTAGGGAGAAAACAAAGGAGTATTTAAATAAATTATGAGCGTTTTAATCGTAATAATTGTTTTTAGTATTTTGGTTGTTATCCATGAATTAGGCCATTTTATTGCCGCTAAGCAAGCTGGAGTTAAAGTAGAAAAATTTGCTATTGGTTTCGGCCCGGCCTTGTTTAAGATAAAAGGACGGGAAACCGAGTTTTCAGTTTGTCTTTTTCCTTTAGGCGGATATGTAAAATTAGCGGGGGATAGCCGGCTTGAGCATAAAGGATTTAACAACGAGTTTTTTTCTAAAGCTCCGGGCGTGCGGATGAGAATTGTTTTCGCGGGGCCTTTATTTAATTATTTATTAGCTTTAATTATATTTTGGATTATAGCAATGGTTGGCTTTTCTTATCCGGCAGCTGTAGTAGGAAAGGTTTCGGAGGGTTATCCTGCCGCTCAAGCCGGTGTTAAGGAAGGAGATAAAATTTTAGCGGTAAATAACAAAAATGTTACTACCTGGGTAGATATGGCAAGGATAATTTATACCGCGAAAGAAAAGGTTAATCTTGAAGTTGAGAGAGAAGGAGAAAATATATCCATAGAAGTTCCTTTGCGTGAAAAGGAAATTATCGATGATTTTGGCAGAAAGAAAAATATATCGGTGATAGGAATATCAGCTTCATCAGAGGTTGAAATTATCAGCTATGGTTTTTTTAGGGGTTTTGTTCAAGGCGCTCAAGCTTTGTTTAATCTAACTTTTCTTGTCATTAAAGGATTTGTTTTTATTATTTTAGGGCTTATTCCTTTTAAAGAAGCTATGGCCGGGCCTATTGGTATTTATTATATTACTTCTGAAGCTGCTAAAATTGGAGGGACAGCGGTTCTACAGCTTATGGCGGTTTTAAGTGTAAGCTTATGTATAGTTAATTTATTTCCTATTCCTGTCTTAGACGGCGGACACCTTTTCTTTTTCTTTATGGAGAAAATGCGAAAGAAACCCTTAAGGGAAAAAACAGAAGATATTTTAACCCGCGTAGGATTTACTTTTCTTATTTTACTGATTATATTTGTTTTCTATAATGATATTTTAAGGTTTGGCCCTAAGATTTTAAAAAACGGAAAGAATATTTCAACGAAGAACGAGGAAAAGGCTTTGCCGTAGGGGCCGGACGGTTGTCCGCCCGTTAAAACGATAAAACATGAAAAGAGTCGTAAAAATAGGTAAACTTGAGATAGGGGGAAATAATCCGGTTCGAATTAAGGGGATGCTTAAAAGCTCTGTTAGTGATACCAAGGCTCTGATTAAAGAAGCCAAAAGATTAGAAAAAGAGGGTGCGGAAGCTATAAGAGTTGCTGTTCAAGAAAATAAAGACGCTAAGCTGGCAAATCTTTTAAGCAAACACGTAAAAGTCCCCTTAGTCGCGGATATCCATTTTTGTCCTCAAATTGCTTTAGCAGCTATAGAACAGGGGTTTAATAGTATTCGTTTAAACCCTTTGAATATTTATAAAAAAAATGATCTGAAAAAAATCGCTAAAGCTGCTAAAGATAAAGGTGTATCTATAAGGGTTGGAGTTAACTCGGGAGGGTTTAAGAAAGATTTTTCTTCTCCTGAGGGCTTGGCCCGTCAAATGGTTAAGAAAGTTCAGGATTACCTTAAAATCTTGGAGAGCCAAGGTTTTTTTGATATAATGGTTTCTTTAAAAGGCGCTGATGTTATCGCTACTATTGTTGCTAATAGAATGTTTTCTAAAGAATCTGACTATCCTCTTCATTTAGGGGTTACTGCTACCGGCCCTTTTTTAGAAGGGATAGTTAAATCTTCAATAGGGTTGGGAAGCCTTTTAAACCAAGGTATCGGAGACGTTATTAGGGTATCTTTAGCCGGGCCTTCTTTTCAGGAGGTAAGAATTGCTAAATATATATTACAAGCTCTTAATTTAAGAAAATTCGGCCCGGAAATTATTTCTTGCCCAACCTGTTCAAGGTGTGAAGTTAACATCGCGGGTATAGTAGGCAAGCTAAAGAAAAAATTAGAAAATTCAAAGATAAATAAACCTTTACGTGTCGCTGTTATGGGCTGTATCGTAAACGGCCCGGGAGAAGCTTATCAGGCTGACATTGGAGCGGCGTTTGGAAAGAAAAAAGCGGTAATTTTTAAAAAAGATAAGATTTTAGGGTATAGTAGTGAAGAGAAGATAATAGAAAATTTAGTAGATTTGATAAAAAAGTAAGGGTTGCGTTAACCGTTTTTCGGTTGCGTAGCTCGAATCGTCATACGTCTATCGGTTGCGTCTAAAATACGTTCAACGTTTAACGTTGCCCGTTTCCAGCTACGCGACCTTTCAACGCATAACGATATCTATTTATAATATAATTATGTTATTCTCAAAGAGTTTTATTTTTACTTTAAGAGAAGCACCAAAAATTGCTGAATGCAGGAGCCATAAGCTTTTGCTCCAGGGGTGTTTTCTTTCTATGATTTCTTCGGGAATATATTCTTATCTTCCTTTAGGCTGGAAGGTTTTAAATAATATAAATAATATCATTAGGAAACATATGAATTCTTACGGCGCTCAAGAATTGTTTATGAGCGCTTTACAGCCTATAGAGATGTGGAAAAAAACCGGACGGGATAAAGATTTAGAAGAGGTTATGTTTAAATTCAAAGATCGAAAGCGCAGAGAATTGGTTTTAGGGCCTACTCATGAAGAAGAAATCACTGAGCTTGTCCGCCGTCATTTGTCTTCCTATAAACAGCTTCCTTTTATTCTCTATCAAATACAAACTAAATTCAGAGATGAATTAAGGCCGCGTTTTGGGCTTATGAGGAGCTGTGAGTTTATTATGAAAGATGCTTACAGTTTTGATAAAGATGAAAAAGGTTTGAATGAAAACTACGAAAAGATGCTTGCTTGTTATGAAGATATATTTAAAGATTGCGGGCTTAATTGTATGAAATTTAAAGCAGATCCAGGGTTTATGGGGGCTGGCCTTTCACATGAGTTTATGGTTCCGGCTGATATAGGTGAGGATATTGTTGAAGAAAAAAGGATGATTGAAATTGGGCATATATTTAAGCTGGGCACAAAGTATTCATCAGCTCAGGAAGCGTTTTTTCTTGATGAAAAAGGCGAGCGCGGGCCGGTGATAATGGGTTGCTATGGCATAGGCGTCAGTAGGATACTTTCAGCAGTTGCCGAAGTAAGTTCGGATGAAAAAGGTTTAGTTTGGCCTAAAAATATTAGTCCTTTTGATTTAAGCTTAGTTGTTTTGGACTCAAAGCTGCTAAAGGAAGCACTTATTTTGGGAGATAACCTGGAAAAACAAGGATTTTCTGTTTTAATTGATGATAGAGAATCAGGCGCTGGAGTTAAATTTAATGATGCTTATTTAATAGGAAATCCTTACATATTGATTATGGGTAAAAAGTATTTAAAAGATAAAACTATAGATTTGGAAGTGAGGAAAACAGGGGAGAAAGAAAGCTTTAAAAAAGAGGCTTTGATAAAATTCTTAAAAGGCGAATAAGAAATGAAATTCCAAATAACAAATTCCAAATCACAAATAAATTCCAATATACAAATTCCAAACGGAGAAATTCTTTATTGGAATTTGGATTTTGAGATTTGAGATTTATTTGGAATTTGGTGCTTGGGATTTGGAATTTTAGAAGGATAGATATGTTAACCAATCAAGAAAAAGTTAAAATTAAAGTGGAAGAAATTGTTGAGGCAGAGGGTGCTGAGCTTATAGACTTTAAAGTTTTTTTTTCTCGGACTAAGAATATCGCGCGCTGTATCGTAGATTATTCTCAGGGCGGAATAACTGTGATTGTTTGCGCGAAAATTAACAAAAGTATATTTGCTTATTTAGATGAAAGTAGGCTTTTGGGCGATGATTTTACGGTAGAGGTGAATTCTCCGGGCTTGGACCGGCCGCTTAAGAGTAGCAAAGATTTCTTAAGGGCCCAAGGAAGAACAATACTTTTATGGCTGAGTGAGCCTGTTAATGATAAAACCTATTTTGAAGGAGAAGTCTTAGGGGTAAATGAAGATATATTGTCTTTGTTGAATAAAAAAGAAGTTTTAAAGATAGATTTTGGTAAGATTAAGGTAGGGAAAGAAAAAATAGGCATCCTGTAAGAATCAGGATGTTTTGATTACTCGGGTTGTAGATGATTTTGTGTAATGAGGTATAGCCAAAGGTTATATCAGGGGGTTAAAAGTGAGAAAAGAATTTTTAAGTGTACTCGCGCAGTTAGAAAGGGAAAAAGGGCTAGATAGGAGTATTATTATTGAAGCGGTTCAGTCAGCTTTAACTATAGCGGCAAAAAAAGTTGCTAAGATAACTTATCCGGATATTGAAGACGCGGAAGTAAAAGTTGAAATAGATTCTGTTCGAGGCGATATTCTTATCTATATTAATAACAAAGAAGTTGTATCCAAGGAATTCGGCCGGATTGCGGCTCAAACCGCCAGGCAGGTTATTATTCAGAAGATAAGAGAGGCTGAGAAGGATAATATTTACGATGATTATAAGGTTAAAGAAGGCACCATAGTAGGAGGATTAGTTCAGCGTTTGGAAAAAAAAGCGGTTATTTTGGATCTTATGGGAAAAGCAGAAGGAATTATTCCTCATTCTTTTCTTTCTCCTTTAGATAGATTTAGGGTTAAGGAAAGAGTAAAGGCTTTTGTTTATGAAGTCAAAAAGGAAAGAGGAGTTCAAATAATTCTTTCCCGAAAGCATGAAGGATTGGTAAGAAAGCTTTTTGACCTTGAGGTGCCTGAAATTGGCGAAGGAATCGTGGAGATAAAAGCTATTGCCCGCAGCGCTGGTGAAAGAACTAAAATAGCGGTTGTTTCTAAAGACGATAAGGTAGATTGTGTAGGAGCTTGTGTGGGCATAAGAGGTTCAAGAGTTAAAAATATCATAGAAGAGCTTAGGGGTGAAAAGATTGATATTATCAGGTGGAGTGAGGATATTAAAGAATATATAAAAGCAGCGCTTAGCCCGGCAGTTATATCTATGATAAGTTTAGATAGAGAGTATAAGCGGGCAAAGGTTTTGGTAGCGGCAGACCAGCTTTCTTTAGCTATAGGCCGTAAAGGGCAAAATGTTAGGCTTGCCTCTAAATTAGTAAGTTGGGAAATAGATGTCCGTTCAAAAGAGAGTATAGAGGAGAATGTTAAAAATTTAATGAAGCTGAAAAGTATTGGTAATAAAGTGGCTTCAATATTAACTGAAGCTGGTTATGGAGACTTAAATATCCTGGCAAAACAGGATGTGAAAGCTCTGGCCAAGCTCAAAGGCCTGGGACAGAAAAAGGCTTTAAGTATAATCGAAGAAGCAAAAAAGGCGGTGGCTGAAAATGAGAATCCATGAACTTGCTAAAGAGCTGGGGATAGATAGTAAGGAGCTGATTAAAAAGCTTAAGAACCTTAAATTTCCAGTAAAAAATCATATGTCCAGTGTAGACGCCCAGACCGCGGAGATTATCAAGCATGAGGTTGGCGAACTGGATAAAAAGGAAATTGAAAGTAACGTTATAGAGATTGATTTCCCTACAACTGTAAAAGAACTGGCAGTAAAATTAAATAAAAAATCTTCAGAACTTTTAGCTGATCTGATAAAACAAGGTAAGTTTTTTACTTTAAATCAAAGCCTTAATGAAAAAATAGCTTCAGATATTGCCTATAGCTATAAGGTTAATTTAAAGAAAAAACTCACCGAAGAAGAAGAAATTTTAAAAGTCCAATCTAAAAATATGAAAGAACGCGCTCCTATTGTTACTTTTATGGGCCATATTGACCATGGGAAAACGAGTATCCTTGACTGCATCAGGAAAAGCAAGATTGTTGACAAAGAAGCTGGAGGGATTACTCAGCATATAGGGGGCTTATCAGGTAACTTTAGATAAGGGAAAAATTACTTTTTTAGATACTCCCGGCCATGAAACTTTTACAGCAATGCGGTCAAGAGGAGCTAATATTACTGACATTGTTGTTATAGTGATTGCCGCTGATGAAGGAATTAAACCTCAAACAGTAGAAGCAATTGACCATGCCCGGGCCGCGGGAGTTCCTATTATCGCGGCAATTAATAAAATTGACCGGCCTAATGCTAATATAGATATGGTTAAACAGCAATTGTCTAAGGCTGAGCTTGTTCCTGAAGACTGGGGAGGGAAAACTATTACTATAGGAGTTTCAGCAAAAACCGGTGAAAAGATTGATGAGCTTTTAGAATTAATTGTTCTCCAGGCCGATGTAATGGAACTTAAAGCTGATTATGAAAAGCCTGCTGTGGGAGCTGTTGTTGAAGCAAGGCTTTCTAAAGGCAAAGGGCCTTTGATAGCTGCTCTAATTCAGGAAGGAGTAATAAAAATAGGGGATTGGTGCGTTTGCGGCCTTTATTGGGGAAGGGTAAAAGCAATGCATAATGATAGGGGCGATAATTGCCCGCTGGCTGGGCCCTCTTTTCCGGTAGAGATTTTAGGTTTAAACGGTGTGCCTAATCCCGGAGAGCAGTTATTAGTAGTTCCTAATGAAAAAAGCGCCAGAGAAATTGTAGAAAAAAGAAGGGAAATCGATAAAAGAAAAAAACTCGTGCCGGTTTCTCATTTTAAATTAGAAGATTTGTATAAGAGAATAGAAGAAGGCAGCACAAAGCAGCTAAAAATCATTCTAAAAGCGGATGTAGGCGGAACTCTGGAAGCGGTAGAGGACGCCTTGGGGAAGATTCCTTCTGAGGAAGTTGATCTAGTTATAACTCATAAGGGTGTGGGCGCTGTCAATTCCTCAGACATTCTTTTAGCTGAGGTAACTGATGCCATAATTGTAGGGTTTAAAGCTGATATAGGCGCTCAGGTTAGAGATTTGGCTAAGCAAAAAGGAATTGAAACCAGGTCTTACCAGATAATTTATGAGCTTGTTGATGATGTTAAAGCAGCCTTAGAAGGTTTGCTTACTCCTCAGATTAAGCGTACCTTTTGCGGCCGAGCAAAGATTAAAGCGGTTTTTAAACTTTCTAAAAGCGGTATAATAGCCGGATGTATGGTTGAAAAAGGAAAAATTACCAGAGGTTCAATCGTACAGCTTATGCGCGCTAATGAGATTATTTTTGAAGGAAAAATTAAAACTTTAAAAAGGTTTAAGGACGACGTAAAAGAAGTTGCTGAGGGTTTTGAGTGCGGAATAGGTGTAGGCTACGATAAGATGCAGGCTGGAGATTTTATAGATGCTTACAGTGAAGAAATTATTGCAAGGAGATTGAAATAAAAATATTAATAATAAATCTGAAATCTGAATATCGAAATGTATAAAAATTCGAAATACGAAATCCGAAATTTGAAATGGTGAGCTTGTCGAACCATTTCGGATTTCGATATTCGAGTTTTGAATTTAAATTATTTCGAATTTTTAAAGAAAAATATGGATAAGAAGATTATATTAAGCGGAATGCGGCCTACAGGTAAATTGCATCTAGGGCATTGGGTGGGAGCGCTTGAGAACTGGACTAAGCTGCAAAAAGAGTATAAATGCTTTTTTATGATTGCTGACTGGCATGCTTTTATGAGCGAATATAAAAATTCCGGTATCATAAAAGAATCTATTTTCGATAACGCGGCTGATTGGTTAAGCTATGGTATTGATCCTGATCAGTCAGTTATTTTTGTTCAGTCTCAGGTTCCTGAACATTTAGAGTTAGAGGCAATTCTTTCAGCTTTAGTCCCTTTGAGCCGGCTTTACCGCTGCCCAACGTTTAAAGAGCAGATTGCTCAATTAAAAGATAAAGAGATAAATACTTACGCTTTCTTAGGTTATCCCGTTCTCCAAGCTTCGGATATCCTTCTCTATAAAGCTGATTCTGTTCCGGTAGGTGAAGACCAGCTTCCGCATTTAGAGTTATGCCGGGAGATTGTCCGCAAGTTCCATTTTATTTACAAAAAGAAAGTTTTTGTTGAGCCTAAACCTATCCTTGCTTCAACTCCCCGTTTTTTAGGCCTTGATGGAAGGAAAATGAGCAAAAGCTATCAAAATTATATTGCTCTTGATGAAAGCCGTCAGGAACTTAACCGCAAAGTTTTATCTATGTTTACCGACCCGGCAAGAAAAAAAAGGAATGACCCAGGGCATCCTGATGTTTGTAATCTTTTTGATTATTATTTTATTTTCTCCGCCGAAGACGGATCCGCCTCTGACGGAAAGCCCCAATTGTCTCAAATTAAGAAAGATTGCATTAATGCTCAAAGAGGATGCCGCCAGTGCAAAGAAGAGCTGGTAAAAATTCTTGAAGAATTTATTGTTCTTCGCAGGGCAAAAAAGCAAGAGATATTGAACAAAAAGAATTATATAAAGGATATATTAGAACAAGGCAGAAAAAAAGCCCAAGAAACTGCCGCGCAAACATTGGATGAAGTTAAAGAGATAGTGGGATTGTGAGATATATTATTATAGATAAGAAATAAAATTCCAAATAACAAATTCTAAATAACAAATAAATTCCAATATTCAAATCCCAAATAAAGAAACTTTCTATTGGAATTTGGATTTTGAGATTTGAGATTTATTTGTAATTTGATGCTTGGAATTTGAGATTTTTTAAAGAATTATGAAGATTAACTTAGACATTTTTGAAGGCCCTTTAGATTTACTTCTTTATCTTATAAAAAAAGATCATCTTAATATTTATGATATACCTATAGCTGATGTTGTTGAGCAGTATATTCAATTTTTGGATTTGATGAAGCTTTTAGATATAAATCTTGCGTCAGAATATTTAGTAACCGCGGCTAACTTGATTAATATTAAGTCTAAAATGCTTTTGCCTAGGGAAGAAGAGCCGCAGGCTCCTGAAGAAGACCCGCGTGAAGAGCTAATCAGGAGGCTTCTAGAGTATGAAAAATTTAAAGAAGCCGCTGATTTTTTTCGGGAAAAAGAACTTGAGCGCGATAAATATTACCGCCGGCCTCAAAGCCAGGTTCAGGGTTCTCACGAGATATATATCGAAGCGTCAATCTTTGATCTTATCAGCGCTTTTAAAACCGCTTTAAAAGAAATACCTAAAGATGTATTTTTTGAGGTAGTTAAAGATGAGTTTACTGTAGAAGAAAAAGTCCATGATTTACTTCACTTACTTTTAACTAAAGAAAAGGTTGCTCTTAAAGAGCTTTTCAGCCAAGCTAGGAATAAATTAGAAATTGTAGTTACCTTTTTAGCTATACTGGAATTAATAAAATTGCGGGAGGTAGTTGCTGTTCAAGAGGAGCTTTTTGGCTCAATATCAATAGCCCGTAGTGATAAAATTTATACCTCTGCGTGACGCGGATATACGCTGATTTTGAAGAAACGCGGATTAACGCGAATAAAAATTTGTATAAAAAATGGATGAAGAAAGAGTTGTAGAGCAGCTGAGGCCGAGTGAAGAAGAGAGAATTATTAACCTTTCTTTACGGCCTCAAAGTTTAGATGAATTTCTCGGCCAGAAAAACGTTGTTTCTTCTCTTAAAATTTCTATTGAGGCCGCTCAAAAAAGGTTAGAACCGCTTGAACATCTTCTTCTTTCCGGCCCGCCGGGCTTAGGCAAAACTAGCCTTGCCTACTGTATTGCTAAATCAATGAATGCCAAGCTTACTTCTACCAGCGGCCCAGCCATAGAAAGAGCCGGAGATTTAGTGGGGATTTTAACTAATTTAGGCGAAGGGGATATTCTATTTATTGATGAAATTCATCGTCTTTCTAAGGTAATAGAAGAGTTTTTATACCCGGCAGTAGAGAATTTTCAGATAGATTTTATTATTGATAAAGGCCCTTACGCTAAAAGCGTTAAATTTAATCTTAAGCCTTTTACTCTAATCGGAGCAACTACCAGAAAAGGGCTTTTGAGCGCGCCTTTACGGGGAAGGTTTGGGATGTTTTTTGATTTTGATTTTTATACTTCTCAGGAGCTGTGTTCAGTTATAGAACGCAGCGCCGAACTTTTAGAGATAGGTATTGATAAACAAAGTGCCTTTGAGATTTCTCAGCGCTGCCGAGGAACTCCTCGGCTTTGCAACCGGCTTCTTAAGCGGGTTAGGGATTACGCTCAGGTTTTAGGGGAAGGAATAATTGATTTAGAGATTACTAAAAAAGCTTTAGGCCAAATTAAGATAGATGACAAAGGTTTTGATGAGATGGACAGAAAATATTTAAAGACGATAATTAACCTATATCAAGGCGGCCCGGTTGGTATAGAAGCAATAGCTGCTTCTTTAGGAGAAGACAAACAAACCATAGAAGATGTAGTTGAACCCTACCTGTTAAAAAGAGGCTTTATCACCCGCACCTCCAGGGGAAGAATGGCAACGGAAAGTTCTTATCAGCATCTAAATATTCCCTGTCCCAATAGTTAGATTACAGATGTTTAAACTTATAAAAGAAGATACCGCCACAAAGGCAAGGGCAGGGGTTTTTAAAACCCGCAGGGGTGAGTTCGAGACGCCTTCATTTTTTCCGGTTGCTACTCAAGCCGCGGTTAAGGGTTTATCAATAAAGGATCTCGAGGAGATTGGAACTGACGGCCTTTTGGTTAACGCTTACCATTTATATTTGCGCCCGGGCGTTGAAATAATAAAAAGGTGCGGCGGGCTGCATAAATTTATGGGGTTTGATAAGACTATTATTACTGACAGCGGCGGGTATCAGATTTTTAGTTTAGAACGCTTAAGAAAAGTAACTGATGAGGGAGTTAAATTTCAGTCGCATATCGACGGAACGCCTTTTTTTTTAACTCCTGAAGATGTTATAGAAATTCAACTGGGTTTAGATTCTGATGTTATTGTTCCTTTAGACGAATGCGTGAAATATCCGGTTTCTCATAAGGCAGGGCTTGAGGCTGTAGTAAGGACAGTTGGCTGGGCTAAGAAGAGTAAGGCTTATTTTGCGCAAAATAGCCGAAAAAATAATCTTTTTTTCGGTATTATTCAGGGTTCAGTTTATGAAGATTTAAGAAAAAAGTGTTTAGATGAGCTCATTTCCCTGGATTTAGATGGTTTATGTTTAGGAGGTTTAAGTGTTGGCGAGCCTCAAGATTTAAGGTATAATACTCTTTCTTACATTACTGATAATGCGCCTAAAGAATATTTGCGGTATTTTATGGGCTATGGGATGCCCGAAGATATTTTAGAAGCGGTAAGTTTAGGCGTAGACCTTTTTGACTGCGTTATTCCTACAAGGTTTGGCAGGACAGGAACAGCCTTTACCTCTGAAGGAAAAATAGTAGTAAGGAATGCTGTTTGCAGCCAAGATGTAGAACCCTTGGATAAAGAGTGCTTATGCCCAGTTTGTAAGAAGTATACTCGAGCCTATTTACGGCATCTTATAAATGTGAAAGAAATGTTGGGAGTTCAATTGGTTACTTATCACAATGTATTTTGGTACAGAAACCTTATATTAAAAATTCGCCAAGCTATCAAGGAAGATAGGTTTTTATACTTTAAAAGAGATTTTCTTTTAAAGTATAAAAAAGAGTGAATTGCTATTAAAAAATCCGAAATCCGAATATCGAAATCCGAAATGGTTCGACAAGTTCACTATCCTGAGCGTAGTCGAAGGGCAAATCCTAATGACAAAAATTCAAATGACCAAAACAATATTTCCCGTTTTGAAAATTTGAACATTAGAATTTCGAATTTCGTACTTCGAATTTTATTAAAGATATGATTATAGATGTCATAACTATTTTCCCCAAAATGTTTTCTCCGGTAATAGGAGAAAGTATTATCAAGCGGGCGCAAGCTAAAGGATTGTTGAAGATTAATATACATAATTTAAGGGACTATAGCCTTGATTTTCATAAAAAAGTTGATGCTCCTTCTTATGGAGGGGGAGGAATGGTATTTAATCCAGAGCCTTTATTCATCGCGGTGGAGAAAATATTAGGTTGTCCAACATATCCCAAAGTTAGGCAAGATAACAAAAAAAAAGTAGTGCTGCTTAGCCCCAAGGGTAAAACTTTAAATCAAAAAATGGTAAAAAAATTCTTAAAGTATGAGCAAATAGTGCTGCTTACTCCCCGTTATGAAGGGGTTGATGAAAGGGTACACAAGTATTTAGTTGATGAAGAGGTATCAATTGGGGATTATATTTTAAGCGGGGCTGAGCTTGGAGCAATGGTTTTTATAGATTGTTTGGCAAGGCTGATTCCCGGAGTTGTTTCTAACAAGGAGTCTATAAAAAGAGAGAGCTTTGAGGAAAATCTCTTAGATTTTCCTCATTATACCCGGCCGGAGGATTTTCGAGGGCTAAAAGTTCCCGCGGTGCTGCTTAGCGGCAACCATGCTGAAATAGAAAAGTGGAGGAAGAATAAGGCTTTGGAAATGACTAAAAAGAAAAGGCCGGATTTATTAAGATAAATGGAGAGAGGAGGAAGTAAATAACCAAAATACAGTTAAAGATACAATAACCAAGATACAAGATACAAACAAATTCCAATAACCAAGATACAATCACCAAACGAATTCTTCTCTGTTCTTTTCTTTTTTTTGGCTTCTTTTCGTTTCCGTTTGGTTATTTGAATTTGATCATTGGTTATTGTTTGATGTTTGTATCTTGGTTATTGGTTATTAAAGTAATTGGTGATTAAACTTTTGACAATACTATATAAATATAATGGAGGTGTAAGATGGATAAACTAATGATGGTGGAGAAGGAGTTAAAGGAAAATTTAAAGAAAGAGTATCCTGAATTTAAGCAGGGTGATATTATTAAGGTTTACTATAAGATTAGAGAGAAAGATAAAACACGGCTGCATCCCGTAGAAGGGGTAGTAATCAAAACCCAGGGCGCGATGCACAGAAAAACCTTTACGGTTCGAAGAATTGCTTACGGCCAGGCTTATGAGGTGACCTTTCCTTACTATACGCCTAACATTGAAAAAATAGAAGTAACCAAAAAAGGCCGGCGCAACCCGCGTAGGAAGCGTTTATATTACTTAAGAGCAAGAGTTGGCAAGAAGGCAATGGTAGCGTAAGTTAACGAAGCACGAGGGACGAAGGATGAGGGACGAAAAGAATCGTCCTTCGTTCTAGCGAAGCAGTCGTCCTTCATCCTTCGTTTATTTTAATATGATAGTCGGCGTAGATGAAGCAGGTAGAGGGCCTTTAGCTGGGGTAGTTACGGCTTGCGCTTTACACCTTAAAAAACAGCCCTCTTGGACGCCTAAAGATTCTAAAGTTCTTTCCAGCCGGCAAAGACAAGAAGCTTTTTCTTGGATTAGTGCTCAAGCTGATTTTGCTGTTGGTTTAGCCGGGCCTGAGGAGATAGACAAGCTTAATATCTTAGAGGCAACTTTTTTAGCATTTAACAGAGCGATAAAAAAACTTCTTAAAAAAGTCCCTCATTTGAAAACAGCGAATTTTATTATTGACGGTAATCATTTCCGTACCGATTTAAATTTAAACTATACTTGTTTAGAAAAAGCAGACGCGAAGATTAAAGAAGTATCCTGCGCCTCAATCGCGGCAAAGGTAGCAAGAGACTATCTTATGGATATGGTTGATTTTCTATATCCCCAGTGGAATTTTTCTCAGCATAAGGGTTATCCTACGCCTGAGCACTTTTCTTTGATAAAAAAACAGCCTCTGACACCTTTTCACCGCCGAAGTTTTTCGCCTTGCGGCGGCGCGGATAAACGCGGATATTAACGCGGATGGACGCGGATGTTAGTATAGAATTGTATGAATAAAGGGAAGTTTTATGAGGGTGAGGCGGTTAAGTTTTTAAAGTCAAAGGGTTACAAGATTTTAAAGAGGAATTTTCGCAGTTGGTTTGGGGAAATTGATATTATTGCCAGAGATAAACAATTTACTTCTTTTGTGGAAGTTAAAATGAGGTATTATAAGGCAGAGTATCTTCCCCGAGAGGCTGTGGATAAGAAGAAAAGAGATAAGATTAGAAAAACCGCGCTTTTTTACAGTGCTAAGAACCCTAAAGGGTTTTTTCGTTTTGATGTTTTAGAAATTATTCAAAAAAAGGACATTTTGTATTATAATCTTATTAAGGATGCTTTTAATATGGATGAATGATGCTTGATACTCGATACTCGATGCTTGATAGGGAGAGGGATGGGAAGGAGAGAGAGGGAAAAATAAAAATGTGTTGCTGCTTATGAAACATTATAAAGATAATTTTAAAGGTTATTTGCAAGATTTAGGCGATAGAAAGCCGGCTCCGGGTGGAGGGAGCGCGGTTTGTTTAGTTTTTTGCCTGGGAGTAGGCCTTGTCGCGAAAGCAGTTAAGTACTCTATAAGTTTGAAATCTAAAGATACCTGCCAATTAACCAATAATAAAGAATTGAAAAAAAGCTTAACTAATTTAGAAGCTTTAAAAAAGAAGATTTATCCTTATATAGATAAAGATGGTGATATTTTTGAAAAAGTAATGTTAACAAAAGGCCAAAAAAGGGCAAGATTTGTTAAAGAAAGTAACCAGATTATTCTTAATACTAAAGATGCCTGCCGAAAGGTGTTTTCTCTTGCCAAAGAGATAGAATCTAGTATAAAAAAGAGTATAATTAGCGATTTTAATATAGGGCTAGATTTTATAAAAAGCACGGCTAAAGGTTGTGAAGCTAATCTAAAAGCCAATAGGCTTTTGATTACGCAGATTAAGGAAAGATTACACAGATTGAAAACGAAAGAATGAAATATAAAAATGGCTGAAATACTTGATTCAAAGGAAATATGTAACGGTTTGGAAACTGAAATTAAGGAAAGGCTTAGGGTTTTGCCTGGATTATGTTTAGCTTCAGTTATAATAGGGCAGGATTATTCAGCCCAAACTTACCAGAATTCGCAAAAACAAACTGCGGATAAGTTGGGAATAAAATATCTTTCCGTTGAGCTGCTTTCAGGCATTTCTTTTGAAGATTTTAAATCAAAAATTGTAAAGTTAAATAGAGATGAAAGTATAACAGGCATCATTATCAATAAGCCTTTTCCTTCGGGGTGGAAAGATGTAGAGGTATTTTCTTTGCTTGATGAGAATAAGGACATTGAAGGGATGCATCCGGTTAACTTAGGAAAGTTTTTAATAGGAGAGCCTATGTACATATCGCCTACAGTAAATAGTATTATAAAGTTATTTAGCTATTGCGGGGTTAAAGCTTATGCTAAGAAAGCAGTTGTTGTCGGTTTTTCATCGCTTATAGGCAAACCTTTAGCTTTATGGCTGGCAAATGAATTTGCTACAGTTAGTATTACTCATATCGCTACTTATGAAGCTGGTGACCTGGAAGAATACATAAAAAATGCCGATATTATAATTTCAGCAGTAGGAAAGCCTAACCTTATAAAAGGGGAATGGATTAAACAAGGAGCAGTGGTAATTGACGCGGGTATAGTTGAAGAGCAGGGCGTAATAACCGGCGACGTAGAATTTGATAAAGCAAAAGAAAAAGCTTCTTTTATCACCCCTGTTCCCGGAGGCGTGGGCAAACTTACTACAATGTTTCTTCACTATAATTTAATAATAGCCGCGGAAAATTATCAAAAATAAATATCAGCTATCAAGCATCGGAAATCAAGTATCGAGTATATGAAAAATATTACCATTTTAGGTTCGGGAATCGCGGGCTTGGCATTAGTGCGGAAAATAAGGGCAGAAAATTTAGAGTGTGGGATTACGCTTATAGATAAAGATCTTTATTATTTTTGTCCAAAAACTATTGTTTCCAATCCCGGAGATATAAGCGGGAGAAAAGACATTCTTTCCTTAGCTAAAGGCTTGAAGGCTGAATTTATAAACGCTAAGGTAGAAAAAATTAACCCTAAGCGTAAAAAGATTTATTTTTCCGCCTTAGGCGGAAAAGCTGTCGAACCTTTAAGTTTTGAGAATTTAGTTATTACAACAGGATTGGTTTCAAAGAAACTGCCTATTAAGGGCGAACATAGAGAAGGTTTTTTTTATCTTTCGGAGATCGATTCCTTCAAGTTAAAAGATTTGTTGAGAGTGTCTGGCGAGGCAGCAGTTTATGTTTCTACTTGGCTGGGTATAAGGCTAGCCAGAGCTTTAAATTATTTAGGCAAAGAAGTCAAGGTCGTAAGCGAAAGTTTTGATTTTTTAGGAGAAGATAAAGAGGCGATAATAAATGAGCTGCGGGAAAAAAATATTGTTTTATACCTTAATTCTTTTATAGAAGAAGCAGTAGGGGAAAGTATGATTAAAGCAATTAAGATTTCCCCTTTAAAAGTTTTTTCTTCACAGCTGCTTTTTGTAGACAGCGGATTTATGCCGAATCTTAATTTTTTCGAAGAGGAAGTTATATCTAAAGAAAAATTTTTAACGGATTTTAAAGGAATTTATCTTTTAGGAAGCGTAAATAAGCAGGACATGGTGGTTGAAGAGCAAGTTGAAAATTTTGTCAATAATACTTTAAAGGAGGAAATATGGCAGAGTGGATTGGTATAGGTAAACGGGCGCGCAGATGCTATGGCTTTGATGAAATTGCTCTTGCTCCGGGCAGAATTACTATAAACCCTGAAGAGGTAGGCGTTAGCTGGGAGTTTAACGGTAAAGCTTTCGCTGTTCCCATATTTGCCGCGGCAATGGACGGAGTCGCGGATGTTAAATTTGCTGTGGAGATGTCGCGGTTAGGAGGAATTGCCGCTGTAAATTTAGATGGGGTGCAAACTCGATATGATAACCCTAGCGAGGTTTTAAGCGAAATTGCCAAGGCAACACCTGAAGAAGCAACTAATCTAATTCAGAAATTGTATACTAAACCTATCAAAGAAGAATTAGTGGCTAAAAGAGTTGAAGAAATAAAAAAAGCTGGGGGGTATGCCGCGGTAAGCTGTATTCCTCAGAATGCCGCTAAGTTTGCTCCTTTAGCTGAAAACGCGGGGGCTGATTGCTTTATTATTCAATCAACCGTAACTACCGCCAAACATATTGCCAGCCTATATAAACCTTTAGATTTATATAAGTTTTGCCAAGAAAGAAAAATACCGGTAATCTTAGGTAATTGTGTTACTTATGAGGTTACTTTAGAATTATTTGAGACCGGCTGTTCAGGAGTTTTAGTAGGGGTGGGCCCGGGAGCGGCCTGCACTACCAGAGGAGTTTTAGGTATAGGCGTTCCTCAAGTTACTGCTACTATTGATTGCGCGGGAGCGCGCGATTTTTATTTTCAGAAGACTGGAAAATATATTCCTATAATTACTGATGGCGGTATGAGTAAAGGCGGAGATATCTGCAGGGCATTTGCCTGCGGGGCAGACGCGGTAATGATTGGTTCGGCTTTTGCCCGGGCCAAAGAAGCTCCGGGAGGAGGGTTTCACTGGGGCATGGCAACTTCTCATGGAAATTTACCTCGAGGAACTAGAATAAAAGTAGGTGTAACCGGAAGCCTTGAACAAATTCTTTTTGGCCCAGCCGCGGTAGATGATGGTTCACAAAATTTAATGGGAGCGCTGACTACTTCCATGGGGTCTTTAGGGGCGAAAACACTTAAGGAAATGCGTTTTGTAGAAATTATAATTGCTCCTTCAATTCAAACCGAAGGAAAAGTTTTTCAAACCGCTCAAAGAGTGGGGATGGGAAAGTGAACTAGATACTCGATGCTCGACTCGCAGGAAACAAGAATCAAATATCGAGCATCGAGCATCGAGTATCGAGGATCGGGGATATATGAAGAAGGATATTGTATTAATTCTTGATTTTGGGTCGCAATATACTCAGCTTATTGCCCGCAGAGTTAGGGAACTTAGGGTTTTTAGCGTTATTGAGCCCTGCAGTATAAGTATAGAAAAAATAAAGAAGATTAATCCTAAAGGGATAATTTTTTCCGGAGGCCCGCATAGTGTTTATGAAAAGAATTCTCCTTCTCTGAGAAAAGAAATTCTAGAGTTAGATATTCCAATTTTAGGAATTTGTTATGGGATGCAAATTTTAGTTAAAGCCTTGAAAGGGCAAGTTAAAGAAGCAAAAGAAAGGGAGTATGGCCGGGCAGAAATGTATTTTGATAATCATAAGGATTTATTTTTCTCTCTGCCGGCTAAAATTATATCCTGGATGAGCCATACTGATAAAGTCGTAAAGCTTCCTAAAGATTTTTACCAGTTAGCCCACACCCTTAATACAAAATTTGCCGCTATAGGAAATAGCAAAAAAAAGATTTATGGGGTCCAGTTTCATCCCGAGGTTATTCATACTGAACAAGGCTTGCAGATAATTTCTAATTTTTTATTTAGGATAGCCGGTTGTTTTGCTAATTGGCAGTTAGAAGATTTTGTTGAAGAACAAATAAAAGATATCAGGAAAAAAGTTGGCAATAAAAACGTTATTTTGGGTTTAAGCGGAGGAGTGGATTCTTCAACAGCGGCAATTCTTCTTAATAAAGCTGTAGGTAAACAAGTTAAGTGTATTTTTGTAAATAACGGTGTTTTAAGAAAAGGCGAAGCCGGGCAGGTCCAAAAGATTTTTAAAGGCCGCTTTAAAATAGATTTGCGTTATGTTGATGCTTCGCGGCCTTTTTTAAACAAATTGAAAGGAGTAGTTGACCCTGAAGCAAAACGTAAAATAATCGGCCATGAATTTATTAGGGTATTTGAAAATGAAGCAAAAAGTATTAAAAATGTAGATTTTCTTGTCCAGGGCACTCTTTATCCGGATGTTATAGAGTCAGTTTCTTTCTTTGGCGGCCCAACCGCTTGTATCAAGTCTCATCATAATGTCGGGGGGCTTCCTAAAGGTATGAAGTTAAAACTCATTGAGCCTTTTCGGCAATTGTTTAAAGATGAAGTTAGAGAAGTTGCTAGACTCTTAAAGCTTCCTGAAGCCATAATAGGCCGGCATCCTTTTCCCGGCCCGGGATTATCAGTCAGGATAATTGGAGAAATAACAAACAAAAGATTGAAGATTTTACGTGAAGCTGACGCTATCTTTGAAAAGATAATAAAGAAGAGGGGGCTTTACGATAAGATATGGCAGGCTTTTTGTGTATTACTGCCTTTAAAAACAGTGGGAGTTATGGGTGATAAAAGAACCTATGAGAATGTAGCCGCGATAAGGGCAGTAGATAGCTTAGATGGAATGACCGCTGATTGGTCAAAAATACCTAATGATGTTCTCAGTGAAATTTCTAATAATATTATTAATAAGGTTAGAGGTATAAATAGAGTAGTCTTAGATATAAGCTCCAAACCTCCCGCGACTATTGAATGGGAATAATTCTTGATACTCGATCTAGATATTTGATAGCTCGTAGAGCATATAGTATTTAATTATCGAGAATCGAGTATCAAGCATCGAGAAATATGATTCACGCCGATTTTGTCCATCTTCATGTACATACTCAATACAGCCTTTTAGACGGCGCTTGCCTGCTTGAGCGTTTGGTTGATAAAGCTGCTCGCCTTAAACTGCCTGCTTTAGCAATAACCGATCATGGTAATCTATTCGGGGCAATAAGATTTTACAATTTGTGCGTCCAAAAAGGAATAAAGCCTATAATTGGATGCGAGGCCTATGTGGCTCCGGATTCGCGTTTTAATAAGGAATATAAGCCGGGCTTAGATTCAAATTACCACTTAATTCTTTTAGCTAAAGACCAACAAGGTTACAATAATCTTATAAAGCTAGTAAGCTTAGCCTATTTAGAAGGTTTTTACTATAAGCCTAGAGTGGACAAAGAAATCTTAAGGCAATATAGTAAGGGCATTTTAGCTTCAAGCGCCTGCCTTAAAGGAGAAATCGCTTCTTATATCATTTCCGGTAATACAGATAAAGCTTATAAGATAGCTGATGAGTATTTAAATATTTTCGGTAAAGGAAATTTTTATTTAGAAATTATGGAAAACGGCTTAGAAGAGCAGAAGAAACTGAATAAAGCTCTTATAAAAATGTCTAAAGATTTAGATATCCCTCTTGTGGCAACCAATGATATTCATTATTTAGAAAGAGAAGAGGCTTTTGCTCATGAAGCTCTTTTAGCTATACAAACTCAAGTTACTCTTGATGATCCTAAGCGTTTTAAATTCGGCAGTGACACTTTTTATTTTAGAAGCCCTCAAGAGATGAAGTTAATTTTTAAAGAAGTTCCTCAAGCTATAAAAAATACTTTGGAAATTACTCAGAAGTGTAATTTGATAATGGATTTTTCAAAGGTTTACTTGCCTCATTTTCCTTTGCCTCAAGGACAAACAGAAAAAGAGTATTTACGAAAAATATGTTACGAAAATTTAGAAAAAAGAATTGTTGAGCCTGATAAAATAGTTATTGATCGGATTGATTATGAGCTAGGTGTAATTGAAAAAACCGGTTTTGCCAGCTACTTTTTGATTGTTTGGGATTTAATTAAATATGCTAAAGAAAATGATATCCCTGTCGGCCCCGGCAGAGGATCGGCGGCTGGCAGTTTAGTGAGCTATGCTTTGGGAATAACTGATATCAATCCTTTAGATTACGGCCTTCTTTTTGAAAGATTCCTTAATCCGGAACGTATATCTATGCCTGATATTGATATAGATTTTTGCTATGAGAAACGTTCGCGAGTCATTGAATATGTCGCTCAAAAATACGGAAAAGAAAATGTCGCTCAGATTGTTACTTTTGGAACAATGCTTGCCCGGGCGGTGATAAGAGATGTAGGAAGAGTTATGAATATTAATTATTCCGAAGTAGATAAAATAGCGAAAATGGTGCCTTATGCCCCGGGCCAGAATGTTAATTTAAAAAAGGCTTTAACTCTTAGCCCGGAGCTTTCAGAAGTTTATAACTCTGATAATCGGATAAAACGCCTTATAGATGTAGCTATGCAGCTAGAAGGCCTAAGCCGCCATGCTTCAACTCACGCGGCTGGGGTGGTTATTTCGGATAAGCCTTTGAATGAAAGAGTCCCTTTAATCAGAGGAAGTGAAGGAGAAGCAGTTATTGGTTTTGATATGAATTCTTTGGAAAAAACAGGGCTTCTTAAGATGGACTTTTTGGGGCTTAAAACTTTAACTGTTATAGAAGAAACAGTAAAGATTGTAAAAAGAGTTCAGAATAAAGAAATAAATATATCAAAACTTCCTTTAGATGATAAAAAATCCTTTGAGCTTTTGGCTAATAGCGATACTATAGGAGTTTTTCAAGTTGAAAGCAGAGGAATGAGAGAAATTCTAAAAAAGATTAATCCGGCTGAGTTTGAAGATATAATAGCGATCTTAGCGCTTTACCGGCCAGGCCCTTTAGGCAGCGGCATGGTAGATGATTTTATCAATCGTAAGCACGGCCGAAAAAACATTACCTATATTCATCCTGAATTGGAGTCGATATTAAAAAGTACTTACGGCATAATCCTTTACCAGGAACAAATTATGCAGATAGTGTCTAAATTAGCCGGTTTTAGTATGTCCCGGTCAGACCTTTTAAGAAAGGCAATCGGTAAAAAGATTCCTGAGATTATGGAGGAACAAAGGCATTTATTTATTGAGGGCTGCGTTAAAAATAGTATTCCTAAAAATTCCGCCAATCAGATTTTTGATTTAATAGATTATTTTTCAGGTTATGGATTTAATAAATGCGTAACAGGCGATACTAAAATAATTGATGTTGAAACAGGGGATCTTGTTGAGGTAGAAAGGGCTTATAAAGATAAATCTGTAAAGTTTACTTTAGCTTGCGCTCAGGATTTTAAGATAAAAAAAGCGCGAATAATAGACATCATGTTTAACGGAATTAAGCCAGTGTATAGGCTAATGACCTCTTTAGGGAAAGAAATAGAAGCTACAGCTAACCATCCTTTTTTAACTTTAGAAGGTTGGAAAAATTTAGAGGCCTTTAAGCTGGGGGAAAGAATAGCTTTACCTCGTTGTTATTCTTTAGAAGGGAGAGATGACATAGCTCCATATAAAATTATTTCTTTAGCTGGAATAATTGCTGGAGGAAATACGTCACATCCTGCAGGAGTGTATTTTTATGCCGCTAACTGCGAGTATTTTAATGATTTTTTAGAAAATGTGAAAAAATTTCCTTTTACTTTTCCAACTATTATCAGACGAAGAAATGTTTTTGAAGCATATTGCGGGACAGGCGTGGATAATCGTTTTTGTAAAGGGGATATTCCTTGGAATAAAAGAACAAGAACAGGATGTTTAGAAAAAATAGCGGTTCGTTCTGGTTTCAGAGTATGGCTGGAGGAGTTGGATTTGATTTATAAGAAGGCAAACGAAAAGTTTATCCCTGATTTCGTATTTCGTTTAAATAACAAGTCGTTAATTTTATTCATAGGAAGGTTATGGTCGGGAGATGGTTTTATTTTTAGTAGAAAAAACCATATTCCTTTTTACGCTTCTTCTTCCAAGAGGCTTACATTTCAACTCCAGGAGATTTTATTAAGGTTTGGTATTTTAAGTAAAATTTACGAGAAGAGGTTTAAATATAAATATAAAGGAGTGGAAAATATTAAAAAAGGTTACGTTCTTATTCTTCAAAGCAGAGAGAGCATAGATAGTTTTATTGCCTACATTTGTCCTTCTATAGTGGGTAGGGGCCAAGCGATAAAGGAATTAAAAAAATAT
>JBDRIY010000018.1:0-2116 GCA_043815445.1 Candidatus Omnitrophota bacterium | reverse complement strand
CCCCGGCTCTGAGCTCTTTACGGGAAACATCCTGATGAGCATAGGTGTTAGAGAAAGGAAATATTCTTTAGCTAAGGTCCTGCGTAACTGGCTGATTGTCTATTTGGGAAATCTCGTTGGAGCGATAATTATTGCAAAGTTGGTAGCCAGTTCGGGACTTTTGGTTAATTCAGGGAATTTGACTTCCACGGGTGAGGTAGCAGTGAATATTGCCCAAGCGAAAATGCAATTAGGCTTTGGTGAGGCGTTTAGCCGAGGAATACTTTGCAATATGTTGGTGTGTTTAGCGGTAATTATGTCCATTGCCTCAAGGACCGTTACGGGCAAGATTTTCGGAATTTATTTTCCGATTATGACCTTTGCATCCTCCGGCTATGAGCATTCGGTGGCGAATATGTATTTTTTGCCTGCTGGGCTTATGGCAAAGGGTGAGTTTCTATCTGGTTTTTTGGGGATGTTTAACAATCTTATACCGGTTACTCTTGGAAATATTATCGGTGGACTTTTGATTGTGCTTTTACATCCTAAAATGGAAGAGCATCTCGCCCGAATATTCAGATGGATAAAGTAGCGTGTGGCAGGTCTACGAAAATATAAATCAGCGACAAAAGATTTAGTGTTTGGCGATCGAAATTGCGGTAGAAATTAAAATATCAGGAAGGAGGAATACCATGTTTCAATTTTAGGCTTAATCATCGGGATGTTGATTATGGCCGTAAGCCGGGCTCTTTTTTAAAGGAGGTTTTGATGCAATTAAAAGATCTGCACGGGAAACTAGTTCTTTTTAAATTCTCAGATGATATTAGACCCAGCTTACCGCTCTTTCAGATTTATACCGATGAGTTATGGGCTGTTGTTACCGGGATAGACGATGTGGGTATCTGGATAGAAAATCCTAAATACGAGTTGGGAATTTGGTGGGATAACAACGGTAATTTAATTCCCCAGCAAAAACAAAAACAAGAAAAATTCAAGGCCAACATTCTTATTCCCTGGCGTTATATAAAGGCATTGATGAGCGTTGAGGATGATCGCTTTCAGAAGGTGAAAAGCGATCATATGCCTGGTTTTCAAACCTATAGATAACTAGCTAAATAAATTCTTATGAAAAAGGAGGTAGGATGTTAAAAAAGTTAGTAATTTTTGTTATTTTATTAGGTTTTGTCCCTTGTATTTGCGGCTGTTTTGTATTTCTGGCAGGTGCTGCGGGAGGAGCGGGCACAGCGGCTTGGCTTTCCAACAAATTAACCCAGGAGGTTAATGCGTCATTTGATAAATCTGTAGAAGCTACAAAATCTGCTTTAAAATCTTTAAGACTTAAAATTGAGAAAGAGACAAAGAAGGATAATGTTGCGCAGATAATGAGCAATTATACCGACGGAAAGACTATATGGATTGATATCCATAATTTGACCCTTAAGACATCTCGGATTGAAGTGCGCGTAGGAATAGCTGGCGATGAAGAGGCAGCGCGTAAGATTATGGATAAAATTTTAAAGTACTTGTAATCTTCGATTTAAAATAATACAAAAATGGCAAAAGATCCGGTTTGCGGGATGTCGGTAAACGAATCATCCGGCTTAAAATTAAATTTTAAAGGCCAGGACTATTTCTTCTGCAGTCAGCGCTGTCTTGAGAAATTCGCTAAGGAGAATGCTATATCCAGCGATATCATGAGCGCCTGCTTAGTTTCGGGGAAAGTCCCTTTATACAAGAACAAAACTTTTATTGTTGCTTTAGTTTTATTAGTTTCTATCTTGTTATCTTTTGTCTTGCCTTTTTTAGTTCCGTTTAAGGAGACGCTGCTTAGTTACATCAAGAAGATCTGGTGGGCAATTTTATTGGGGATCTTTTTAGGAGGGGTAATTGACCATTATGTGCCGCGCGAGTATTTTTCACAGGTCTTAGCCAGGCCAAAAAAACGTACTATCCTTTATTCTGTGATTTTAGGATTTTTTATGAGTGTTTGTTCACACGGAATTTTAGCATTGGCTATTCAGTTGCATAAAAAAGGCGCATCCAATCCTGCGGTGGTTTCGTTTCTGTTAGCTAGCCCCTGGGCAAATATGACTTTGACGATTATGCTTTTAAGTTTTTTTGGTCTTAAGGCCTTATT
>JBDRIY010000017.1:0-6800 GCA_043815445.1 Candidatus Omnitrophota bacterium | reverse complement strand
TAACCCCTGATATACCAGTTGAGAATATTTCAAAGAAACTATCTTCTTGAAATACTGAGTTTCTCTGTCTAACACCAAGTTCTCAAGCTCTTTATGGGCGGTATAAAGAATCCAAGCTGCCGGAGCCTCGTAAATTTCTCTTGATTTTATTCCTATTGTTCTATCCTCAACCAAATCTGTCCGCCCAATACAATGTTTGCCGCCGATTTTATTCAGCTTTTCTATCAAGCTAACTAAATCTATTTGTTTGCCATTAAGGCTGGCCGGCTCTCCTTTTTCAAAGCCAATCTCCAGGCACTCTTCTTTATCCGGGGCTTTTCTAAGGCTTTGAGTTAAAATATAAGCATCTTCTTTAGGCTCATTCTCTAAATCTTCTAAAATTCCGGCCTCAATACTTACTCCCCAAATATTTTTATCAACACTGTAAATTTTTTCTTTAGTTGCCTTAATAGGCATATTATTTTTCTTAGCATAAGCAATCTCTGAATCTCTGGAAGTTAATTCCCACTCCCGTAAAGGCGCGATAATTTCCAGTTTTGAATCTAAAATTTTAACTGCCGCCTCAATCCGGACCTGATCATTACCTTTAGCGGTACAGCCGTGAGCGGCAAAACCGGCTTTTTCTTTTTTTGCCGTTTCTACTAAATGTTTAGCGATTAACGGCCGGCCTAAAGCCGTTGCTAAAAGGTACTTATCCTGATAAATTGCCCCTGCTTTTAAAGAAGGTAAAATATACTCTCGAGCAAACTCTTCCCTTAAGTCTTTAATATAAATTTTAGAAACTCCGCTTTTTGCCGCCATCAGCTTAAGCTCTGAAGGTGCAAACTCGCTTCCTAAATTAGCGGAGAAACAAACAACCTCATAACCTTTATTTTTAAGCCAAGCCACACAGCAAGATGTGTCCAACCCTCCGGAATAAGCAAGAATTATTTTTTTATTTTTCATCTCTTAAAAATAGTTTTTACACGCCCTTTAATATATAAACCAATATCGCTTTTGCCGTATGCATACGGTTTTGAGCCTGCTGAAAAACTACTGAATTCGGTCCGTCAATAACCGAATCAGTAATCTCTTGGCCGCGGTAAGCCGGAAGACAATGCATAACTATACAATCCTTTTTTGCCAGCTTTAATATCTTATCATTTATTTGGAAATTTTTAAAAACTTTTTTTCTCTTAATCTTTTCGCTCTCCATCCCCATTGAAGACCAAACATCCGTATATATAACATCCGCATCCTCAACAGCTTCAGTGATAGAACCGGTAACGATGACTTTAGCCGAAGACTTGGAGGCAAAACCCCCTGATTCTACAAGAATTTTTTTGCTGGGAGCGTAACCCTTAGGCGAAGCAATATGCAATTTTCCGCCTAAAATAGAAAAAGCATAAATCAAAGAATTACAAACATTATTACTATCGCCGGCATAAGCAACTTTTAAATTGTCCAGAGTTCCCTTTGTTTCATATATAGTAAGGATATCCGCCAAAGCCTGCGAAGGGTGAAATAAATCACTTAAACCGTTTACTATAGGTAAAGAAGAAAATTTCGCGAATTCCAAAATAGTTTCATGAGAAAAAGTCCTTAAAACAACTAAATCAAGAAATTGAGACATAGTTCGTGAAACATCACCTATTTTTTCTCTCTTACCTATTTTTACTTCTTCGGGAGAAAAATAAACCGCCCCTGCCCCTAGTTGTCCAGCACCTACATAAAACGCGGCTTTAGTTCTTAAGGAAGGTTTCTCAAAAAGTAAGCCTATATGCTTACCCCTAAGAGAGTCCTGATATTGAGCGGGATCATTTTTAATTTTACCGGCTAATTCTATGATTCCCCCTACTTCCTTTGCCGAAAAATATTTTAATGCGATAAGATGGCTCATTTTCTCGTTCCTCGATTCTCGATATTTGATTCTCGATATTCGTTTTTTTCACGAGTATCAAGTATCGTGTATCGAGTATCAATATTTGTTTAACACTTCTTTCAATATATTTAGCCCTTCATCCAGCTCTTTTTTTGTTACATTTAGGGCTGGCATAATTCTTAAAACTGTTTTATGGGTAGAGTTAATTATTAAGCCTTTTTTCAAGCATTCCAAAAATATAGGATAAGAGTCAAACTTTAATTCTATCCCAGCCATAAGCCCCAAGCCTCTTACTTCTTTGATAAAAGAAAACTCACTTTTAAAGCCATTTAGCTTTTTCAAAAGATATTCGCTTGTTTTCCGGACATTTTCTAAAATTTTCTCTTTTTTTATAATTTTAAATGTTTCTAATGAAACAGCTGTAGCTAAGGGCGAACCTCCGAAAGTGGAAGCGTGCAGCCCTGGTTTTATCAAACCGGAAACTCTTTCTCCCGCGGCAATAGCTGAGATAGGAAAACCCGCGCCCAAACCCTTGGATAAAACCATTATATCCGGAGTTAAGCCGTAATACTGATAACAAAAAAGTTTGCCTGTCCTGCCCATTCCGGTTTGGACTTCATCAACTATAAAAAGAAGGCCATGCTCACGGCAATAATTTTGAACTTTTTTAACATACTCCGGACAAGCAATATTAACCCCGCCTTCGCCTTGAATGAGTTCAAGCAAAACTCCTACAGTTTTTTTAGTAACTTTGTTTTGAAAATCAGTGAAATCATTAAACCTTGCTTGTTTAAAACCTTTAAGTATAGGCTTAAAAGGAGACTTATATTTTTTCTGGCCGGTTGCTGAAAGAGCGCCGAAAGTTCTTCCGTGAAAAGAATCTTTCATCATTATAATTTCATATTTTTTACCTTTGCCGTAAAGCCGGCTAAGCTTAATCGCCCCTTCAACAGCTTCAGCTCCAGAATTAGCAAAAAATACTTTTGAAGGAAATGATTGCTTCACTATTTCCTTTGCTAAAAACGCCTGTTCTCTTTGATAAAGATTGTTAGGTAAATGAATTAATTCTTTTGCCTGAGATGCTATTACTTTTACTATTCCTTCATGGCAATGCCCCAAAATAGACACTCCCCACCCGGGAAACAAATCTAAATAACATTTTCCCTTATCATCCCAAAGCCGCCCGCCTTTGCCTTTAACAAAAACCGGGCCAACCCTGGTATAAGTATTTAAAGTGCAGCCTCGATATAATTTTTTAATATCCATCTATCTCTTTTTTTAAAATTCCAAGTATCAAGCACCAAATTCCTAATAAATCTCAAATTTCAAAATCCAAATTCCAATAAATATTTTCTCTGTTTGGAATTTCATTTTATAGATCAGCGCTATCTAATAATTTCCGTACTTATCCCCTTATCCGTAAATATCTCCAAAAGTAAAGCATGGGGAATCTTAGCATCAACTATATGAGCTTTATTTACTCCGGCCTGGATTGCGCCCGCGGCCGCTTTCACCTTAGGAAACATGCCTTCATCAATTATTTTTTCATCAACTAATTCCTGAACATCCTTAACTGTTATGGTAGAAATCAAAGAATCCTCATTCCGGGGGTCTCTCATTACCCCTAAAACATTGGTTAACAAAACTAATTTTTCCGCTTTTAACTTAGAAGCAAGAAAAAAAGCAACCTCGTCAGCATTAATATTAAAATACACTCCTTCTGGTGACAAACCCATTGGAGATATAACCGGAATAGCCTGATTAAGCAGCTCGTTTAACTTATCATTATCAAAACCTATAATCTCTCCCACAAGCCCTAGGTCAACATCGCCTTTTTTCTTGACTGCTTTCAAAATATTATCTTTTCCTTTAAACCCTTTTGCTTTAGCCCCATAAGCCTTAATTTCTTCAACTATTAAATTATTTAATTTATTCAGCTCTTCCTCTACCACTTCTAGAGTCTGTTCGTCAGTAATCCTCATACCATCTACAAATTCAGTAATAATCTTGCGCTCTCTCAGCTTTTCGGTTATATTAGGCCCTCCGCCATGAATAACAATAGGTTTTATACCGGCAAAATGCAAAAAAGCAATATCCTCAAGAACACACTTTCTTATCCTCTCCTCTCCTAAAATAGAGCCGCCGTATTTAATAACAAATATCTTATTCCGAAACTTCTTCATATAAGGAAGAGCTTCGATTAAAACATCTACTTTTTTTATTGCTTCCTGTATCATTTGTTCGCTCCGCTCATTTCTCGATACTAGATACTAGATTCTCGATACTCGTAAAGAATAGATTTTGTGAATACCTAAATTCTTCTTCTCCCCCACGAGAATCGAGTATCGTGTATCTATAAATCTGTATTTAACTATATTCAGCATTAATCTTAACATACTCCGGGGTTAAATCCGAGGTGTAAACTTTCCAGCAAGCCTTGCCTTTTTTCAAGTCTACTGTCACCTTCACATTTTTTTTCTTAAGAGAAGTTGATTTGATTGATATATTTTCTTCTACTTTAATTCCTGCCTGGCCTAAAGCAGAAATAACTCTTCCCCAGTTAGAGTTAGCTCCATAAAGCGCGCATTTAAAAAGATTGGAGTTAGCAAGAGATAGGCCTGCTTTTTTTGCTTGAGCTTCATCTTTTGCCCCTATAATTTCAATTTCCACGAATTTTGTCGCTCCTTCGCCGTCTTTAACAACCATTTTTGCCAAATCAAGACAAATCTTGTCCAGCCCTTGGGAAAAAGCCTCAACTTGTTTTTCGTTTTCAAGAAGCACTTTGGCGCTATAAATGAGCAGTACCGTATCATTGGTGCTCATACATCCATCAATACTGATTGAATTAAAACTTTTTTCTACGCTTCTTCGCAAAATATTTTTAAACACTACTTTAGACAAATCAGCATCTGTAAGCACAAAGCCCAGCATTGTCCCCATATTAGGGCAAATCATACCAGCGCCTTTAGCAAAACCGGTTATAACAGCCTTATTTTTTTCAGTTGAAATTTCAACCCAAGAAGTTTTCTTAAAAGTATCAGTAGTAAGAATACTCTGAGAAAAATCATCTGTTTTTCCCCCTAGCTTATTTATAAGTTCAGGAAAACTCTTGATTATTTTTTCCTTAGGCAATTTTTTGCCGATAATTCCGGTTGAAGCAATAAGAATATTTTTCTTATCAACTTCTAAAACAGCGGCTAATTTAGAAATAATTTCCTCAGTATCTTTTAAGCCTGTTTTGTGAGAATAACAATTGGCGTTTCCGCTATTAACTAAAACCGCCTTTACCGGATTTTTAATATTTTTTTTACAAAGCACAACCGAATAAGCAGGATTAACATTAGTGGTAAACACTCCTTGCGCTTTCGCGAAATTAGAACAATAAATCAACCCTAAATCATGATTTTTTTTCTTTATCCCGCAATTTATCCCTGAGACTAAAAACCCATCTGGTAATTTCATTTTTCCTCGATCCTCGTTTCTCGATACTAAATTCTCGATACTCGTTCCTCGATTCTCGATAACTCAATTTCCTACGAGCTATCGAGTATATAGTATCAAGTATCTATTTATTATAAAAGGCCTAATGTTTCACTAAAGCCGCACATTATATTCATATTCTGCACAGCTGATCCGGCAGCCCCTTTAACGAGATTGTCAATACTGGAGATAATAACCCCTAATTTTGTGCCGGGCTCTAAGGCAGCGCCAAGATCACAAAAGTTTGTTCCAACAGTTTGCTTTAACTTGGGTAAATCTTTACAAATTCGTATAAACGGGCAATTTTTATAATATTTTCGATAAATGCTCTTAATCCCGGCTTCTGTCTCTTTATTCTTAAAAGAAACATAAATCGTAGAATATATTCCAGCCTCAGCTCCTATTACCTGAGGCACAAAAGAAAGCTTAATATCTTTTCTCGCGCTTTCCTTAAGCACACTTTCAATTTCCGGTGTGTGCTGATGATTAAACGCTTTATAGGCCCAAAGATTATTTGGAACATCTAAACACTTGTATTCAGTCGCTGTTTTCCTTCCGGCTCCGCTAATAGCTGACTTTGAATCCGCGATAATTTTATCTTCTATAATACCTTGTTTTAACAATGGATAAAGAGCAAGAATTATTGACGTAGGATAACAACCCGGGTTAGCAATAAGCTGAGCATCTTTAATCTTACTTTTATAAATTTCAGCTAAACCATAAACAGCGTTCTTTAAGTTAGCTTTATCCTTATGAGAAACCTTATAATACTTCTTATAAATATCAGTATTTTTAAGCCGGTAATCCGCGGATAAATCAATTACTTTTTTTCCTTTTTTAAGTAAATAAGGCGCGAACTCCATGGAAGCGGTATGCGGCAAAGAAAGAAACAAAATATCACTCTTATCCGCCGCCTTTTCAATATCTAAAGACTCGCATTTTAAACTGGTTTTCCCGCTAAAACGAGTGAAAATCCTTGAATAAGCAATTGCCTTAGGTACTCGGGAAGCAAGATAAACTAATTCTGTTTTAGGGTGTTTAAGCAGAATTTCAACCAGCTTCTCCCCGGTAAAACCAGTAGCCCCCAACACCGCGACTTTTACCTTCTTCATTTGATGCAACCCCTTTGTATATCTAAAGATATAATAATAAGCCAAAAACCCTTATTAGTCAATATAAATCATAAATTCTGGATTATAGATAGTATTCAAGAAATTATTAGCAGAAATAACTATCGGGAAAATTCGCGGCTGCTTTAACCCAAATAGCGTTTTATAGAAATAATTATTATTACTCCTATGTTAATTGTCCACAACTAATCTACTCTCAAAGCACCAAACCATTTCTCCTATGTTAATTGTCCACAACTAATCTACTCTCAAAGCACCAAACCATTTCTCCTAAGCCTCTCATTAGGCTGGGGATAAATGGTAAACCTTCTTAACAGATCTTAATTTAA
>JBDRIY010000016.1:0-43817 GCA_043815445.1 Candidatus Omnitrophota bacterium | reverse complement strand
CGAAGCCGCTTATTTTTTTATCCGCGCTAAGAGCGGCTTTTACTTCTAAATATAAAGCGCCTTCCGAACCTAAGGATATATCTTTATCAATTACGCCGATATTCGGGATATTTTTTAAGGCGTTATTTATTGCTTCTTTAGGAAAAGGCCTGTAAGTAACTATTTTTAATAAGCCCACTTTTTTTCCCTTTTCACGTTCTTGGCCTATAACATCTTTAATTGTTCCGCAAACTGAACCCATTGCTATCAGTACTGTTTGAGCGTCTTCGGTTTTATACTCTTCTATCCACCTGACACTGTCTCTTCCGGTAAGAGCTTGGTACTCTTGTCCAACCTCTTTTACTAACGGTAAAACTTCTTCCATTGTTTTTTGAATAGCGTAGCGGCTTTCAGCGTAAACCGTTGGGTCGCCTAAAAGCCCGAAACTCATTGGCTCGTTTACATCAAGCTTATAAGGCGGGTTATACTTAGGTAGAAATTTATCAACTTCTTCCTGCGAAGGTATATCAACTGTTTCCATGCCGTGGGTTAAAATAAAACCGTCAACACAAACCATAATCGGAAGCATAACTTTTGAGTTTTCGCCAATTCTGTATCCGGCGATGATTAAATCAAGAGCTTCTTGGTTATTCTCAGCGTAAAATTGCAGCCAGCCTGAATCTCTTAATGAAATTGAATCCTGTTGATCATTCCATATATTTATAGGAGCTGATATTGCTCTATTGGCGCAAACCATCATAACCGGCAAACGCATACCAGCCATGCAAAAAACAACTTCTGCCATTAAAAATAAGCCTTGAGAGCTAGTACAGGTAAAACTGCGTACTCCCGCGGCTTGCGAGCCTAGAACAACGGAAGCGGCTGAATGTTCGCTTTCAACGTTTAATGACTCGGCCTTTAACGTTCCATCGGCGACGAATTTAGCAAGGTGTTCTACAATATGTGTTTGAGGCGTGATTGGGTAAGCTGCGATAACGCCAGGACGGCATAATTGTACTGCTTCTGCTAACGCCCATGAACCTTCTAAAAATTTTTTCATATTTATTCAATTTCCCCGTTGGGAATCATTTTAATATCTTTTACCGGGCAAATATAAGCGCAAATTCCGCAACCTTTGCAATAATCTAAATCAGCGGAATAAGCGTTTTTTTCTTCGCCTGTAATGCATCCTTCAGGACAAATTAATTTGCATAAGTTACAAGCTATACATTTTTCATGTACGAATTTAGGCTTTTGGGCTGAACGCCATGAGCCTGTTTTGTTCGCTTGGGATGTTTTTGCTTTACTTACTAATATGCTAAACATTTTCGTATCCTTTTTGGACAGCATCAAGGTTTTTTTGTAATATCGCGGGTTTACCTTGAAATTTAGCGCTTACGGCTTTAAGAATCGAATCTAACTTTATTTCTCCAGTCGCTTTAGCAAACGCGCCTAAAAGAACGGTATTAGCAAAAGGTTTTCCGATTATCTCCATAGCAATTTTTTCAGCGGGAAGTTTATGAATTTCAACTCCTTTTGTTTCAGGTACAACGGTATCATCTCTGACCGCGACAATCGCTTTTACTCCACTTTTTAAATTATTAAAACAGCTTTCGCTTGAAATTAAAGTAGGGTCAATTATAACAATATAGTCAGGTTCATATATTTGTGAACGCAAGCGTATGGGTTTATCGTCGAAACGTAAAAAAGCATTCATGGGAGCGCCCATGCGCGCGGCGCCAAAATGAGGAAAAGCATAAGCGTATTTTTCTTCATAAAATAACGCTTCGCCTAAAATTGTGGCAGTGGTTATCGCTCCTTGTCCTGCTCTGGCAAATATTTTTAATTCACGCATAGATTAAATTTATACCATAAAAATAAAAAAACACAAGAGAAAACTCTTAAAAGCTTTAAATCCGAAGCACAAAATCCGAAATTCGAAACAAATTCGAAATTCGAAATGAAAAAAATCCAAAACAAAAACTGAATTTATTAACGTTTTGAGTTTTCTCCATTTTTCTTTATTTGCCCTTCGGCTACGCTCAGGATGGTAAGCCTGTCGAACCATTTCGGATTTCGATATTCGGATTTCGGATTTTATTTAAAGTTAGCTGCCTTTCCAAAATTCTTTATCATTATTACTCTTAACAAGGCCGAGTAACACGTTAACTGCTTCAGCATCGTATTTAATGCCTTCGCCTTGAATCAACTCTTCACAAGCTTTTTTTATCCCTAAAGCCTGGCGGTAAGGCCGATAATGAGTCATGGCTTCTACAACGTCGCTTATTGCTAATATTCGCGCTTCAGGAAGTATTTCATTCCCCTTTAGCTTACGAGGGTATCCTGAGCCGTCTAAACGTTCGTGGTGCTGGTATATGACCTCTGCCAAAGGAAAAGGAAATTCAATTTCTTTAATTAGATTATAGCAGTTTTTAACATGCTCTTGAATTAAACAATACTCTAAATCGCTGAGTTTCCCCGGTTTATTTAAAATATCTAAGGAGATACTTATTTTTCCTAAATCATGGAGTTCCCCGGCTAATTTTAACCCTAAAAGCCTATCTTTACTCCAGCCTAAAATCTTAGCTATTTTCTCGGCAATATTAGCAACATGACGAGTATGGCTAAAAGTATAAGGGTCACGTAGTTCTAATGCCTTGCCTAAGACTTCCAAGGCAGTTATTGCCATATCAATACGCTGGTCCTCAACGCTGGAATATACGGTCATATCTCTGGTTGTTCCCATAGTTCCGGTTATTTGCCCAAAATCATCATACATTGGTATTTTTGTGGTAATTACTTGATTCCAGGTTTTATTAGGAAGCAAGGTTTTTTCAATCTTGCCTATAATGGGCTTTCCTGTACGTAAAATATAGTTATCATCTTCAAACATTTTCTTTGCCTGATCATAAGGAAAAAAGGCGAAGTCTGTTTTGCCAATAATATCTTTTTCTTCAAGGCAAGTCCCTTTAATATAAAATTTATTAGCTTTTACAATTCTGTTCTGCCTGTCCTTAAAATATACCGCGTCGGGAATATTATCGAAAAAATGCTGTAGAAGTTTTTTTTCCGTTAAGAGCCTATCGTAAATTTCCTTACGGCAGGATATATCCTGAATTATTCCTTCTAAACATTTTGTTGAGTTTTGAAAAACACAAGAAGCGCTGATTGCTATCTCTAAAGTTTTTCCATTAGCTTTCCTAAAAGTTGTTTCAAAGAATTTAATTTTGCCATTTCTTTGTAGGATCTCGAAAAAAGTATTTTCATCTTGGTGATGAACAAACAAATCGCTCAATTTTCTTTCAAAAAGGCTATTTGTAGAAACATAACCGAGCATAAAAGGCAAGATAGAGTTAGAGATTATAAAACCCTTGGGAGAAGTTAAAGAATATCTGAAAAGGCCTATATCTAAATTATCAGCTCCAACTGAGCTAAGAGACATAACATTATTTTTATTCATAATACTTTTAAAAAAATTATTTTTAGAATTATTTTTTTGATATTTGATTATAGCACTTGCTTAAGAAACTTCAATAAAAAACTCCGCGTTTGGTTCCCCAAACGCGGAGTTAATTAGCATAAACTTAGAGAACAAGTTAATTAATAACCCATTCCTCCCGGCATTCCTCCGGGCATTCCTCCCGGCATTCCTCCTCCGGACGCTTTGCCTTCTTTTTCCGGTTTATCAGCTATAATAGCTTCTGTGGTAATAAGCAGCGAAGCTATTGAAGCAGCGTTTTGTAAAGCTGTTCTAGCAACCTTTGTAGGGTCTATTATTCCTGCTTCAAACATATCAGTTATTTTACCGGTTTCAGCATCAAATCCTACAGTAGTTTTTTCTTTTTTAAGCTTATCGACGATTACTGAACCTTCAAAACCAGCGTTAGCTACTAACTGGCGTAGAGGCGCTTCAAGCGCGCGCTTAATTATATCTACCCCAATTTGCTCCTCGCCTTTAACTTTAATATTGGCAAGAGCCGGTATACTATGCAAGAATCCTACTTCTCCGCCAGGAATAATCCCTTCTTCAACCGCGGCCCTTGTCGCGTGTAAAGCGTCTTCTACTCTTGCTTTTTTTTCTTTCATTTCTGTTTCTGTGGCAGCGCCGACATTAATCACGGCAACTCCGCCAACCAATTTCGCTAATCTTTCCTGAAGTTTTTCTCTATCATAATCAGAGTCAGTTTCTTCAATCTGGCGCCTAATTTGTTTAATTCTTCCTTGGAGCGCGGCTGACTTTCCAGCACCTTCAACAATAGTTGTGTTATCCTTATCAAATCTTACTCGCTTGGCTTTTCCTAAATCTTCTAAAGAAACATTCTCCAGCTTTAACCCTAAATCCTCAGTGATTGGTTTTCCTCCGGTGAGAATCGCTATATCTTCAAGCATTGCTTTGCGCCTATCGCCGTAACCGGGAGCTTTGACCGCGCAGCAGGTAAAAGTTCCTCTGATCTTATTAACTACTAAAGTTGCTAAAGCTTCTCCATCAACGTCTTCAGCAATTATCACCAAAGGTTTTCCTGAGCGGGCGATTTTTTCTAACAAAGGAAGCATATCCTTAAGATTAGAGATTTTCTTTTCGTAAAGTAAGATGTAAGGATCATCAAGAACTGCTTCCATTTTTTCAGTGTCAGTAACAAAGTAAGGAGAAAGATACCCTTGATCAAACTGCATACCTTCAACAACGTCTAAAGTAGTAGCCATAGATTTTGCTTCTTCTACGGTTATTACACCATCTTGGCCGACTTTTTCCATAGCGTCAGCAATGAGCTGGCCTACTTGTGAGTCGCCATTAGCGGCTATTGTTGCTACTTGAGTAGTTTCTTTTTTCTCTTTTACATCCTTAGACATACTTTTTAGATTTTCAACTATTGCTATAACTGCTTTATCGATACCTCTTTTTAGAGCCATAGGATTTGTGCCCGCGGCTACATTCTTAAGCCCTTCTTTATAGATTGCTTCGGTTAAAACTGTTGCCGTAGTTGTTCCATCTCCGGCTGTATCAGAAGTTTTTTCAGCGACTTCTTTTACAAGCTGAGCGCCTATATTTTCATAAGGATCTTCAAGCTCTATTTCTTTGGCGACGGTTACGCCGTCTTTCGTTATTGTTGCTGAGCCGAACTTTTTTTCAATAACGACATTTCTTCCTTTTGGGCCTAAAGTTATTTTAACGGCCTTAGCAAGAATCTCAACTCCTTTTAGAATTGAACGCCGTGCTTCTTCATTGAACGCTAACTGCTTTGCCATAAATTTACCTCCTATCAATGATCCGCCTTAGGCGGAGAATTGAATTACACTTTCCTATATTACAACTCCCAAAATATCATCTTCCTTAACAATAAGAAATTCTTCGCTGTCTAAAGTTACTTCGGTTCCTGAATATTTACCGTAAAGAACTTTATCCCCGATTTTTACAGACAAAGGTATTACTTTGCCGTCTTCAGTTCTTTTGCCATCGCCGACAGCTATAACTTTAGCTTCTTGCGGCTTTTCTTTCGCGGTATCCGGAAGAACAATGCCTCCTTTTGTCTGCTCTTTGGCTTCAAGAGCTTTAAGCAAAACTCTGTCTCCTAAAGGTATAATCTTCATACTCCAACACCTCCTTTTAATGATCCGCCTTAGGCGGAGAATTAAATTCCACCCGTTAGGCCTACTCGGTAAGCGTTGATGAAAATCCCGAAGGGACTTTCATCAACATCTTCGCGAAGTGGAACTATACTTGTACTTTTACCCCAAAGAACCTTTGAATCGTAAATTAGCAATCTAGACCCCAGAGTGCTAAATTATACTCAATGTAGGGATATTGTCAAGAGTATTTTTTGAAACAGAGGACACAGATTAGATTTTTCCGGTTAAAGCTATCAGGCCTTTTATGACTAAATTTGGCTCGTATTGGCGGGGAAAATTTAGCTTTGGCAGGATTACAGAAGCATCTCCTCCGGTTATAATGACTTTTTGGGCAGCGGGGATTTTGAGCTTTTTCTTGTATTTTTCTATTAGTGAGTTTATCATTAGAGAAAAACCTTCCTCCACCCCTTTGCTTATGCTCTCAGAGGTATTTTGAGGAATTAATTTTTTTGATTTTTTGAATTCTACATGTTTGGGCAATAAAGCGCAATTAGAAAATACTTTAAGGGTTGAGCCTATACCCGGCAGCATGAAACCTCCTTGATAAGCTCCGTTTTTTGACAAAACATCTAAGGTTATTGCTGTGCCGAAATCTAAAATTAATCTTGCTCCGGGAAAAAATATTTTAGCCGCGTATGCCCCTACTAATCTATCCATACCAATATTTTTTTTGTTGTATAAACATTTTATAGGAATTTTTACGTTTTCTCCGGCAATAAGAATATTCTTGTTTATTCTTTTAAGCATTTTTGTAATTTTAGGGACGACTGACACAGCTAAGATTTTTTCATTGGGGTATTTGGATAGAATTTTTTTAATTGAAGTTATACTGGCCTTGCCTGAAGGAATCTTTGAGGTTTTCCTAAAATGCTCCTTTTGAACTCGGGTAAAATGTATATTTGTATTTCCTATATCTATAACAATCATATTTTAAAATTATTAATTAATTTTATATTAAATAATGGAGCTGCCCCCGCAATATTGATTATAAGAATTTAATATCTCTCTCAATAGCTCCTTGAATACCTCTCTAATATTGTAGAGCTTTCCGGTTTCAATATAGAGAGACGTGGCGCAGCCGGGAAGCAGTTCTTTTTTAGTATTTATATTTATACCTGCTCCGGCAATCAAAAAATCCTTTCCTTTTGAGTCTGTTCCCGATTCAGCCAAAACTCCGGCAATCTTTTTACCTTTTACCATAATATCATTAGGCATTCGGACAGTTGCGTCAACATATTTTTTTAAAGCTAAAGTTATTGCTTTAGAAAAAGTTAAAGGAAGAAGCAAGACTTTATCTTTGCAGTTACGCGGCCTAAGTATAAGAGAAGCATAAATCCCCCCTAAAGGAGATATCCATCCTCTCTCAAACCTCCCCTTCCCCTTAGTCTGAGTATCTGCTTTAACAACAGTAAACTCTCTTGCCCCTTTCCCGGCTAATTCATAAGCATAGTTATTAGTAGAATCAACCGTTTTTAAGCTTATTATTTTAGGATAAGAATCATTTTTCATAATTTAAAATAAAAAAAATATTAAATCTTATTTCGAATTTTGAATTTTTCTTAATTTGTTTCGGATTTCGATATTCGGATTTCGAATTTTAATATCTTTCTTAATTCCTTTACTTTATCTCTTAACTCCGCGGCTTTTTCGAAATGAAGATTTTTAGCCGCGATGTACATTTCTTTTTCCAGCCGCGCGGCTGTTTCGTGTAATTCCATATTTTTTTCGTTTAAGCCCAGCCGGGCTCTTAAATTATCTTCCTGCTTATGATATATTTCAATACCTTCCTTAATCACCTTTTCAATGGTTTTAGGGATTATTTTATATTTTAAATTATGTTCCAGCTGAATTTTTCTGCGCCGGAGGCTTTCCCCAATAGCCTTACTCATTGATTTTGTAACTTTGTCAGCATACATATAAACTTCACCATCAATATTGCGGGCACACCTGCCGGACACCTGGATTAAAGAAGCAGCTGACCTTAAAAAACCTTCTTTATCAGCATCAAGAATTGCTACCAGAGAAACTTCCGGCAAATCTAATCCTTCCCTTAAAAGATTTATACCTACAAGGGTATCGATTTTTTTCATTCGAAGATCCTTTAAAATCTTTGCTCTTTCCAAAGTATTAATGTCAGAATGTATGTAGGTAACTTTTAAACCTTCTTGCTTTAAATATTGAGTTAATTCTTCTGACATTCTCTTAGTAAGAGTTGTGACTAAGACGCGCTGATTTTTTTTAGCTCTTTTTTTAATTTCCGCGATTAAGTCATCTATTTGATTTTTAACCGGTTTTACTATTATTTGAGGGTCAGGCAGCCCTGTTGGCCTTATAATTTGCTCAATAATTTTGCCCTTTGATAAATTTATTTCAAAATCAGCAGGTGTTGCTGAAATGTGAACAACTTGATTAGTCAATTTTTCAAATTCATTAAATTTTAAAGGCCTATTGTCTAAACAAGAAGGAAGCCTGAACCCGTAATTAATAAGGGTTTGCTTACGCGCTTTATCCCCAGCATACATTCCTCTTACCTGAGGTATAGTAACGTGGCTTTCATCAATAACTGTAATAAAATTCGAAGGAAAATAATCCATTAAACAGTAAGGCCGCGTACCGGCCGGACGGCTGCTTAAATGGCAGGAGTAATTTTCAATACCGTGACAGTAACCGCACTCTTTCAGCATTTCTAAGTCATAAAGCGTCCGCTGTTTAAGGCGCTGAGCTTCCAAGACTTTGCCTTGCTCTTTAAAAAAATTAATCCTGTCTTTAAGCTCTGCTTTGATAGTTTGAATTGCCTTATCAATCTTATCTTCTTTTATAATAAAATGTTTAGCAGGATAAATTCCTATTTTTTCAAATTCGATTATTTTTTTTCCGTTTAAAGGATTAAACTCATAAATTTTTTCTATTGTATTACCGAAAAATTCAATTCTTAAAGGCTGCTCTCTGTAAGAAGGGAAGATATCTACGATATCGCCTTGGACTCTAAAAGACCCTCTTTTGAAATTAAAATTATTTCTTTCATATTGCAGGGTAACAAAGTGTTTCAATAAATCGTTAATAGCGGTATTTTCCCGCTTTTTTATGTAAAGAATTAAATTTCGATAATCCTGGGGCGCGCCTAAATTATAGATACAGGAAACTGAAGCAACCACTATAACATCAGGACGGGACATTAAAGAGCTGGTAGTAGAAAGCCTTAAACGGTCTAATCTTTCATTTATCGAGGCGTCTTTCTCTATATAAGTATCTGTTTGGGGAATATAGCTTTCCGGCTGATAGTAGTCGTAATAACTTACAAAATATTCTACACTATTACGCGGAAAAAAATCTTTAAATTCAGCGTAAAGCTGGCCGGCCAAGGTTTTATTGTGAGAAATAATCAAAGCGGGACGGTTAACTTTTTCCAAGGCGCAGGCAAGGGTAAAAGTTTTACCGCTGCCGGTTACGCCTAAAAGGGTTGAATAGCGCTCACTCTTATTTAATCTTTTTACTAGCTCTTGTATTGCCTGAGGCTGGTCTCCGGCAGGTTTAAATTTACTTACTAATTTAAAGCTATTCATACTCGATACTCGTTTCTCGATAATCGATACTCGATGTTTAATGTTTGATATTTATTTTTTGTGAGTTATCTAGTATCGAGCATCAAGAATGTATCGAAGATTATTGCTGCAGAATTTCTAACGAAAAATCAACTGCTGGAGGTGAATGAGTTATTCTGCCGATAGAAATAAAATCTATCCCGGTATAAGCAATATCTTTAACATTATTTAAATTTACACCTCCGGAAGCTTCTAATTTGATCTTTGGAAAAAACTTATTACGTAAGCCGACAGCTATTCCGGTGTTTTTTAAAGAAAAGTTATCCAGCATAATAATATCCGGGCCGCATTTTACAGCTTCTTTAAACTGGCTTAAGGTTTCTACCTCAACTTCTATTTTAATCTTAGTTTTTCCGCGTATAAAAATAATAAGCTTTTTAAGCTTGTCAGTATTTATCTTTTTTTTATAAACGCATCGCGTGGCTTTTAAATGGTTATCTTTTAACATAACTCCTTTGGATAAAGAGCTTCTATGGCTGTATCCGCCTCCGGCCCGAACAGCGTATTTTTCTAAATTTCTTAAAAGAGGCGTAGTCTTACGCGTATCTAAAATTCGCGCGTTACTTCCTTTTACCTTTTCTACGAATTTTTTGGTAAAAGAAGCTGTACCGCAAAGCTGGCTTAAAAAGTTTAAAGCAACTCTTTCGGCCGCGAGTATAGAACGCGCTTTGCCCTCTATAATAGCTACTTTTTCATCTTTCCTGAAAATAGCGCCGTCTGTTTTAAGAGGGTTGAATACTATATTTTTATCTATTTCTTCAAAAACTGCTTTTGCTATTTTAATTCCGCATAAGATACCACCCTCTTTAGCGAATATAGCTGCTTTAACTTTAGTATCATTAGACACAGATAGGCGCGAGCTAATATCATTTTTAGCGCCATCCTCTTTTAAGGCGTTTTTTATAAGGTAATAGGTATTTTTATTTTCCTGAACTGAAAGCATTTTTTAACCCTCTAAGATTTTCTGCCTGTAAAGCTATCTCATCAAATTTATTTTTTTCCGTTTCAATGATATCCTTAGAGGCGTTTTGGATAAATTTCTCATTTTTTAGCCTTTTAAGGCAAGTGTCTAAAACTATATTTAATTTGGCTATTTTTTTGTCTAGGGCTGATAGAAAATTGCCAATATCAAGAGTTTCTATGCCTAAGTTTAATGCCCAGAGGCTATTTTCATAAAGCACTCTTTCTAAATCTTCTTTAATTACTATATCCTGAACCAAGGCAAGCCGCTGAATCCAGGCCCTATTAACCTGCCAAAGCCTTTCATACTGAGTTTTTTTTAGCCTAATTTCTAAGTTAATCTTTTTTTGGCCTATGCCTAAATTACTTTTTATATTTCTTATTTCTTTTATGGTTTCGATAAGTATAGGTATTTCTTTAGGCTCTTCAGCTTGAGTTTCAAAGCTGCTCTTGAGCGGCCAAGGCGTTCTTGCTAAGGTTTCCTCCAGGGCTAAAGCTGTTTGGCTTTTAATTAAATTAAAAATTTCCTCAGTTATAAAGGGTACAAAAGGATGTAAAAGCTTTATCGAATTTAGAAAAATATATATTGATATTTTAGCTTTAGAAATATCGAAATTATCTTTAATGATTTCAATATACCAATCGCAAAATGTATGCCGGAAAAAATCATATATTTTTTTAGAAGCTTCGTTTAAAGCGTAATTATCTAAAAAGGATGAAACTTGTTTTATAGTGCTATCCAGCTCATCCAACACCCATTTGTCTACCTCCCCTAATTCTTTAAATTCAAGAGTATCTATCTCTAGATTATTTTCTTTTACTTTAAGAAGGATAAAACGAAAAGCATTCCAGATTTTGTTGCAGAAATTTCTTCCTACTAAAAATTTATCATCTGAAATATAAACGCCGGATCCGCCTCCGGATGAAAGAAGTATTAATGAAAATCTTAAGGCGTCAGCGCCAAATTTATCAATTATTTCTAAAGGATTAATAACATTGCCTAAAGATTTAGACATTTTCTTTCCTGTTGAATCTCTAACTGTCCCGTGGATACAAACATTGCTAAAGGGTTTTTCGCCCATAAATTTAAATCCAGCCATAATCATTCGGGCAACCCAGAAAAAAATTATCTCCGGAGCTGTAACCAAAACATCCGTAGGATAAAAATACTCTAATTCTTCTCTTACTTTTTGTTTTCCTTCGTCCCTAATCCCCAGTCCCTCATCCCTCATTCCCCGCCCTTCGTCCCTCATCTCCCCAACCGGCCAGCCAAAAGACGCAAACGGCCAAAGCCAGGAAGAAAACCAAGTATCTAGAACATCCTTATCCTGATAAATATCCCCTGAACCGCAGGCAGGGCATTTTTCCGGAGCTGTTTTGGCAACAATAACTCCTCTTTGTTCTGAATTCTGAGTTTGAAATTTGGAGTTTGGAGTTTGAGATTTGCTGCCAGTATTTTCTATACAACTTTTACAATAATATACTGGCAGCCGGTGTCCCCACCAAATTTGACGGGATATGCACCAATCATGTATATCCCGCATCCAATTGAGGTATACTTTAGTCCAGCGTTCAGGATAAAATTTAATCTCGCCTTTTTCCACTGCTTCTATGGCTTGTTTTGCTAAAGGTTTCATCTTAACAAACCATTGGCGGGACAAGTAAGGTTCAACAATAGTATTGCAGCGGTAACAGTGCCCTATATTGCGCGAATAAGGCTCAATTTTTTCTATTAGCCCTTTTTCTTCTAAAGCTTTAACAATGGCCTCTCGAGCCTTAAACCTATCCATTTCTTTGTAATCACCGGCATTCTCGTTCATTGTTCCATTAGGGTTCATTACTAAAATCGATTCTAACTTGTGCCTTTGCCCTATCTCGAAATCATTAGAATCGTGCGCCGGAGTAACTTTAACCGCGCCGGTTCCAAATTCAATATCTACTAATTCATCTTTTATTATTTTTATTTCTCTCTCTGTTAAAGGCAGGATTATTGATTTATCCCAAAAGGTTTTAAAGCGCTTATCTTCAGGATGGACAGCTACAGCTGTATCGCCAAGCATAGTTTCCGGCCTTGTTGTGGCAACTGTTATAAACTCATCCGTATCTTTAACCGGATATTTGATATAGTAGAGAAAACCTTCTTTTTCCTGGTGGGGAGCTTCCTCGTCAGCTAAAGCAGTTTGACATCTCGGGCACCAATTTATAATATAATTACCTCGATAAATTAATTTTTCATTCCATAGCTGAATAAAAACTTCTTTAACCGCTTCAGAATAAGCCTTGTCCATAGTAAAACGCGTTCTTTCCCAATCGCAGCTGGCTCCCAATCTTTTAAGCTGTTCAATAATGGCTGAACCGTATTCCTCACGCCAATTCCAAAGATTTTTTAAAAATTCTTCTCTGCCAATATCTTCTTTTCTCAAGCCTTTTTTAGCTAAGTTCTTTTCTACGACGTTTTGCGCGGCTATTCCAGCATGGTCTGTTCCCGGCATCCACAAGGCTTCCTTACCGCGCATTCTCTGGTATCTGATCAAAACATCCTGAATAGTATTATTTAAGGCATGCCCCATATGAAGAATCCCGGTAATATTAGGCGGAGGCATAACAATAGAAAAAGGTTTTTTCCCAGGCTTAGTTTGAGCCTGAAAAAAACCTTTTTCAAGCCATTTTTGGAGAATTTTCGGCTCTATTTCCTTAGGGCCATATCTTGAAGGAATTTCCATTCTCGATCCTCGATATTAGATACTCGTTACTCGATATTAGTTTCTAAGAGTATACAGCATTACATATCTATTTTCAAGAGGCTTCTTTAAGGATGTCTTTGAAGGCCTTTATAGCCGGCTGGGCTTAATCTTAAATTATATATATCTTTGTTCTTTTTAGAGCATCTATGAATTTATCTACCAATACCGAGTCTAACTTTTTTCCTTTCATTTTTTCCAATTCCGCTACAGAATCTTTTACGGAAAAAGCTTTTTTGTAGTCTCTTCCGGTAGTTAAAGCATCAAAAACATCAGCAACCGCGATAATGCGCGCGCCTAAAGAAATAAATTCTCCGGCCAAACCATGAGGGTAGCCGCTTCCGTCAAAGCTTTCATGGTGTTGAATAACATAAGGGATAATGCCGTGAAACTCTTGTATAGGCTCTAATATTTTCGCGCTTATTATCTCATGCTCTTTTATCATCGTGAATTCTTCATCAGTCAAGGCGCCTTTTTTGTGTAAAATAGCGTCAGGGATACCTATTTTACCTAAGTCATGCAATAAAGCTCCTTTTTGTATTTTTTCTCTTTCCTCACCTCCAATATTAAGTTCATCGGCGAGTAAAAGAGAGTATCTGCAAACTCTTTTAGTATGGCCTTCGGTATAAGGGTCTTTTGACTCTAAAGCGACAACTAAGGAAGAAATCAGCTGAAGATAAGCGTCTTGATTATTTTTTTCTTCATTTTTAAGCTTTTCTATAATCATAAGAAGTTCTTTATTTTTTTCTTCAGCGTCAGTATCTAGAGAAGAAAGAAAATCTTCATTTCCGCGTTCTTTTTTTAGGCTTGAGACAAAATCATCTTTTTGAAAGAAAATAACATCCTGAGTGCTTTCGTCCAGCTTTTGAATCATAAAAGGAGCTATATCCCGGGTATTTATGCTCGGAAATACTTTAACCCAGGCAATCTTTATACTTGTTTTAAGCCCTTTTTCAAAGGCAATTGTTTCGAGCCTTTTTTTAATTTGTTCAGCATTTTCTGAATTGTATATTCTGCCTACAATAACCTCCTGGCTATATTGAGACCAAAGATTTGAAATTGAAAAAAGAAAAGAAGATATAGCGCTCCAGGAATATTTCATCTCTTCAAAACTTTTTTTCTTAAATAAAAATTTAAAATGGGCAAGCTTAATTACCAGCAAGTATTTTTTTCTTACTGAAATATGCCTTGATTCAAGGTTTAATCTTTCAAAAAAATACCTAAGAGTATAAAAATTAGTAATAGGGTCTATGACCATTCTATTTTTTATTTTTAAGATATTCATAAGAAAACTGCCGTAAGCGTATAAGTTGCCTACGATCAAAAAGCTTAAGGCTGAAAACATAATTTTTCCGTAAAAAAACTGAAAGCCGAATAGTTTAAAAGCAATGCTTAGCCAGAAAAGAAAAAGAAAAAACCCCAAAGTGAGAAAAATCCTTCTTAAGAAGGTCCAAGAACTAATAACATAACTTATAAAAACTAAGGTCAAAATTAAGATAATAAGATTAAAATAAAAGGGTAAAGGCATTAAGAACTTTTCTTTTAAGACATTCACTAGGGCGTTTGCCTGGATAAAGGTTCCGGCCATATAGCCTAAGGGCGTAGCATGAATATCATGGGCAATTTCTAAGGTAGGAGAAATTAAAACTATTTTCCGGGAAAAAAAACCGGAAGGAAAATTATGGGAAATTAAATCACTAAAAGAAATGGTTGAGAAATCCCGCGGTTTAAACAAGAAATTTACGTTTGTTGTCCCATTCACCATTAGGGGAATCTGTCTTCCTTTTAGAAGAATAAAGTCAGGGCCTTTTAGGGGGAAGAAATCATAAAATGCTCCGGCTGTTTTAATAGTCCAGGAAAAATCCGAAAAATCACCGCGTTTGTAATAATTGCGCGCCCGGCGGATAATTTTATCTCCGTCAGCAGGGACATTAATAAAACCATTTAAAGTTTTTTCTTTAAATTCTTTCTTAGGGTATATAGGCAGGCCTTTTTTATCTAAAAAATAAGCTAAAACAACTTTGCCATCAAACTGTTCAATAGCTTCTTCAAAAAGTTTATCATCTTCTTCTGAAGAACTATTTCCTACGAAAGCAATATCAAAACTGACAACTTTAGCTTTTTCTTCTTTAAAGATATTTAGAGCTTTAGCATAAATACTTCTTTTAAATGGCCATTGCTGGCCTATTTTTTCTAAAGAAGCATTATCTATTTCAACAATAACAATTTCTTGAGCTGAAATATTTTTTTTATTTAAAGCGTAAAAAGTTTGAGCGGAAAAATCGTCTATTTTAAGAGAGATATTAAGGGGGTAGAAAAAAAAGGCTAAAGAAAATGCCCCAGCGATTAAAAAGAATAAATAATTATTTTTCCGCACCTTATTTTATTGACATTCAATATTGCACTGCTATGCATAATTTTTGCAGCCATTTCGACACCACGAGTCATTACACGCCCGCACGCAAACCAGCCTATCATCTTCACATTGCTCTTCGCATGTTACTTCAGTTACGTCATCTTCCTAGTCATGCGGGTTGCCGGTCGGGTTGTCTGCGTCATGCGGGTTGCCGGGGTTGGGATTGCCATGCTGTAAATGCGCTTTTCCTGGGCTTAATTCTTTGTTCCAGCCGCCTCCAACAGGAAGATTAAAATTTGCTGAGCATCCAGCGCCCTTACATGCCCCGCTTTTACCCTTAGTAATTCCCAAAGCATAAGTATCTACTGATGCCAAAACATTGTATTTTTCGTGCCATTCAGCAGGGGTAGTAAAAGTATCTGTATCACTGTCAGCAAGGATGACGGTATCCTCGGGTAAGGCTTTGTATTGAGCATAAGAAATATCGGCTAAAGCCAGATTTAAGCCGTATGAACAGCCTGCCGGCGGCGGAGTTGGGTCTGCCGGACAAATAAGATATTGAGCATTGCCAATATATCTATATAGCCATGCTTCTTGGGCGTAAGCCGCGCCTCTTTTATTAAAATCAACTAAAAAATAAGCTAATTTTAACTGTAGTGGATTCCCCTTTTTAAAAATTTTAGCCCAGGATTTTTTTAAATGTTCATTTTCTAATTGGCCAAGAACACCCGGCAGCTTATCATATTCCAAAGCATATATATCAATTGCTCCCAATAAAACTTCTTCGTTAGCAGCACATACTTTTGCCTTAGACTTTTCTAATAAATTACTGTAGCCGGGAATAGCCAGAGTAGCAATAACACCAATCACTATCACTGTTATTACTATTTCCACTAAGGTGAAGTTTCTTTTTTTAGCTTTTATCTTTTTCATTTTTACCCTCCCCTTTTGTTTCCCTTTATTTTTAAAGGCCTATACTAATTATACCATTTATTCCTTAAAAAACACTCTTTTGTGTCAATTATTTTACTTAGTATATATACTATATATAACAAAAATGCTTAAATTATATGATTTTTTAAGCATCCTATACCTTGAATTTTAACTTCAACAATATCACCTTTTCTCATTTTACCTACTCCCGGAGGGGTTCCGGTTGAAATTATATCTCCCGGTAAAAGAGTCATTATGCTTGAAATAAAGGCTATTAAATACTCTAGAGAAAAAATAAAGCTCTTTGTCGATGAATTTTGCTTTAATTTCCCGTTTAGATAAAGCTGAATTTTTAAATCCAATGAGCTAAGCTTAGTTATCAGCCAAGGGCCTAAAGGGCAAAAAGTATCAAAGGATTTAGCCCTGCTCCATTGAATATCTTTGGACTGCAAGTCCCTTGCTGTTATGTCATTAAGGCAGGTATAGCCTAAAATATATTTATGAGCATCTTTAGCTTTTATGTTTTTGGCTTTTTTTCTTATCACTATTGCCAACTCTGCCTCATAATCAAGCCTTTGAACGGTTTTAGGATAAATTATAACTGTATTCGGCCCGGTAAGGGCTGTAGGCGGTTTTAAAAATATTACTGGTTCTTGAGGAATCTTCATGTTTAATTCTTGAGCGTGATCTTTATAGTTAAGCCCGGTTAAGATTATTTTTGAGGGATCAGCCGGAGCAAGCAAGCGGCATTTTTTTAAAGGAATTTTTTCAGCAGTTAATTTTATACTTTTATAAGGCTCTTCTTTTAAAGGAATCAGGAAGCTATTTTCTACCTTGCCCCAAAGCACATTTCGTTTATAAATAAATTTTGCTATTTTCATTATTCGCGTTTGAGTGATTCAAGCAAAGTAATAAATTGAGGAAAAGATTTATTAATACAGTTAACATCATCGATAGTATATTCTTCACCTGAAGCTGTTCCAGCTATAATTAGGCTCATCGCTGTCCTATGGTCAGAAAAACTTTTGAATTTTGCTGTTTTTAACTTTTGAGGGGCTTGTATTTTTATCAGCCAATTGCTTTCTCTATTTTCAAAATATTTAATAGAGCTTATTTTCACTCCAGCTTGTTTTAAATTATAAACCATAGAGTTTATTCTGTCAGTTTCTTTTACTTTCAATTCTTTTATTCCTGATATTATAGTTGTGCCCTTAGCAAAGCTCGCCGCGGCACAAAGTATAGGCACCTCATCAATCATTAAAGGTATTTCTTCTTTAGATATATTAATACCCCTTAAACAAGAACTTTTTACTAATATATCGCCGTAGGGCTCAAAATAATTCTTTTTATTAATTATTTTTATATTTGCTCCCATTCTTTTTAAGGCTGATAGCAGCCCGCAGCGGGTAGGATTTAAATTAATATTTTTTATAAGAATTTTTGAATCTTTAAGAATAAGCCCTAAGACAATAAAAAAAGCAGCTGATGAAAAATCAGAAGGAACAAAGATGTTTCCAGGGCTGGTAAGTTCTGCCGCCGGATAAGATATTATAACCCCCTTTTTTCGTTTTACTCTGGCTCCAAATAAAGAAAGCATACGTTCACTATGGTCACGGCAAGGATTAATCTCGGTAATTTGAGTTTTTCCCCGCGCGTAAAGCGAAGCAAAAAGTATCGCTGATTTTATTTGAGCGCTGGCAATAGGAAGTTTATAATTAATACCTCTTAATTCTTTCGAAGGATTTATGATTAGCGGCGCGTATTCTTGTGATTTTATTTTTTTGCCTTTTATATCAGCGCCCATTATCCGCAAAGGCTTAGTAATTCTGGCCATAGGCCTTTTAGCCAGAGCCGGCAGAGCTTTAAAGCAAGAAGGAAATTTTTGTCCGCAGAGTATCCCGCTAAAAATTCGTAATGTTGTTCCGGATTCTTTGGCACAGAGATTAACTTTTTTTTTTCCGGGAAAAATACAAACCTTTTCCTTGAACAGTAAGGATTTTATTTTTAGCGTTTAAAATTACTTTCGCGCCGCAAAGCTTAACACATTCTATGGTTGCCTTTGTATCTTCGTTTAAAATAAAAGGAGATATAACCGTATTTTTTGGAGTTAATGCTGAGAGAATAATAGCTCTATGAGATATGGATTTATCCGGCGGAATTTCAATTTCTTTTTCTACTTTAGTTAAAGGCTGTATTTTGTACATTTTGTTAATGTTCTTTTATAAAATTCTTAAATCTTTCAGGCAACGGAGAGTTAAACTTTAACTGTTCTCCTTTTCGGGGATGATAAAAACTTATGTTTTCAGCATGTAAAAGAAGCTCAGCGCAATCGTCTTTTAAGCCGTATTTTTTATCACCGGCGATAGGAAACCCTAAAAATTTAAGATGAACTCTTATCTGGTGCATTCTTCCGGTTGTAGGTTTAATTAACAAATATGCTGAATCTTTCAGCCTCTTGATCACCTCAACGTCAGTATGAGCTTTTTTAGGCGCTAAAAAACCAACTTTCATTTTTAGCCGGTTTTTTTTATCCCGAATTAAGGGTAAATCCACAGTCAATTTATCTTTTTGGATTTTCCCCCAAACTATTGCTTTATACTCTTTCTTGACTTTTCTTTCCTTAAACTGGCTTACTAGGTTATTATGGCTCTCATTATTTTTTGCTAAAACTATAACCCCGCTAGTTTCTTTATCTAAGCGGTGCACAACCCCCGGCCTTAAAGGATCCAAAGAAGATAATTCTTTTTTTAAATACAAAAGAGCATTAATTAAAGTTTTATGATAATGTTTTTGCGGCGGATGAACTACTAAGCCTGAAGGTTTATCTACAACTAGTATGTCTTGATCCTCATAAATAATTTTAACCGCAAAGTCATAAGGCTTCAACTCATTTTTTTCTTTTTCTTTCAAAGTTACGCGTATTTCATCCCCTTTTCGAAGACAAAAGCTGGGTTTTTTTACCTCTTTACCCACTAAAACAGTTTTTTCTTTAATCAAGCTGTGAATCTTCGCCCGAGAGAGCGGACTCAGCCTCTCAGCTAAAAATTTATCCAGCCTCTTACCCTCGTCTTCAGTAGAAACAAACAATATTTTTTTCATATTAATTAATTATTTTAGGTTTTCTATACGAATCCCATAATAGCAAAAACGCCCCTACAGTAATACAAGAATCAGAAAGATTAAAAACCGGCCAAATTCTAAAATCAAGATAATCCACGACAAAACCTAAAAATACCCTATCATAGAGATTAGAGACAGCTCCGCCTAAAACCAACCCGCAAGCTATTAAAAAAAGTAAATTTTTTTTACTCTCTTTTTTAACAATAAAAAGAAAAATCAGAATAAAACCAACACCTATATAAGTTAAAAAAGGCGTTTTTCCCTGTAAGACGCCAAAGGCAGCGCCTTTATTGAATACGACTGTAATATGAAAAATATTTTTTATGACTGGAATTGACTGGAAGGAGAAATTAGCGCGTAAAAAGGCCTTAATGAAAAAATCCGCCAAAAATACTCCAGCGGCTATTAGCCAAGTTAGCCTCATAAATTATAGTTCACCCCGTTAGAAATAAACATCATTATTTTAGTGTTTCTAACGGGGTTTATTTTCTTTTTCCATTTTTTCTTGGCACTTTTTGCAATGGCAGGTATAAGGAATAGCATTAAGGCGAATTTTAGCAATAGGCTTTTTGCATTCCTCGCAGTTCCCATAATCTTTATCTTCTATACGCTTTAAAGCCTCATCAATATCCATAACTATTCTTCTTTCGATAGATACAAGGCCTATATTAAAATCCCGTTCATAATTATCGCTGGCAACATCAGCTATATGAATACTATAGCCGGACATATCGCCGGACATATCTTTTTGGCTCTTCATAAGAGTATCTTGAGAATTATCTCTTATTTGATTCATATAATCATCTTTTAAATCAAGCAGTTTATCCCTATAATTATCTAAATCTTTTTTAGCAAATTTTCTTTTCATAGTTCTCCTCCTTAGTATAACCTTCGGTTATACTTGATTACACCGATTTTCCAATCCGCGTAATCAAGGTATCCGATAGAATGTCTTTAAGGCTTCCAAACACCTGACGCAAGTATCAGGATATTCGGTATCTTTGCCCGTATTTTCACTTTGTTTCCAACAGCGCATACACTTTTGTCCCTGCGCTTTTTCAACAATAATTTCAAAGTTCCCCTTTTCAATCACTACAGAAGAAACAATAAAGATTTCCTCTAAAACCTCTTTAAGGCCGCTATAAAATTCATAATCCTTATCCGCGAAGCTTAAGAAGGCTTGAGCTTCAAGAGAACTGCCGATTATGCCTGCTTCCCGCTTATTTTCTATTTCTTTTAATACTTTACCGCGTAAACCAAGTATTTTTTCCCAACGCCCAAGTAATTTTTCGTCCAGCCAGCCCTTAAAGCAGCCTTGTTCAATATCTGAAAGATAAATTGAATCTTTCTTGTCTTTTAAGCTCTCCCATTGCCCATACGCTTCTTCACAAGTAAATGATAGAATAGGAGCGGCTAGCTGAAGCAAAATTTTTAAAATATGATAAAGAACAAATTGAGCGCCGCGCCGCTGTTGAGAATTTTTAGGAAAAGTATATAGCCTGTCTTTTAAAATGTCAAGATAAAAAGAGCTCAAATCAAGATTGCAAAAATTAAATATTTTTTGGCAGGCTTTATAAAAGCTAAATTCTTCGTAAGAATCGCCGGTTTCTTTTAGGAAAAGAACGGCCTTAGCCGCCATATAACGGTCAACTTCCGCTAACTCCGAAAAAGGCGTTTTAAAATCATCCAAATTAAAATCAGATATATTGCCTAAAATGAATTTTATAGTATTTCTAACTTTTCTATACATATCAGCAAGCTGTTTAAGGATATCTTCAGAGATTTTAACATCTTCACTATAATCGGCATAAGCAGCCCAAAGGCGTAAAATTTCCGCGCCGAAGCGGCTATAAACTTTTTGAGGAGCAATTACATTTCCTAAGGATTTAGACATTTTTTTTCCCTTAGCATCAACAACAAAACCATGAGTTAATATTGTTTTAAACGGCGCTATTTTTTCCACAGCTGCCGCGGGAATTAATGAAGCTTGAAACCAGCCTCTATGCTGGTCACTGCCTTCAAGATATAAGTCAGCGGGAAATATTAGATCAGGATTCTTTTTAACAACCGCGAGAAAGCTTGCTCCTGACTCAAACCAAACATCAAGAATGTCAAATTCTTTTTCAAAATCATTTAAACCGCATTTAGGGCACTTAAAATTTTTAGGAATAAAATTTGAAACATCTAAAATAAACCAAGAGTCTGAACTATTAGTTTTAAAGGTTTGAGCGGCCAAATCAATAACTTTTTTGTTTAGAGTAACTTCGGAACAAGATTTACATTTTAAAGCGGGTATAGGCACACCCCAGAGCCTTTGACGGGAAAGGCACCAGTCAGGCCGAGTTGTTACCATAGCTTTTATTCTTTCCCTACCGTTTTCAGGAACCCATTGGACCCGGTCAATTTCTTTCAATAAATCTTTACGCAAATCCTTATGATTGACATTTAAAAACCATTGAAACGTAGCTCTAAAAATAATAGGCTGTTTACAGCGCCAGCAATGCGGGTAAGAGTGTGTTATTTTTTGGTGCTTAATCAGCATATTACTTTCTTTTAATTTTTTTAACACTAATTCATTTGCCTCTTTTATTTTTTTAGCTTTAAACTCTAGAGGTTCCTCAAACTCTCCCTTTTCGTTGACCGGCATAATCATTTCTAAATTGTATTTTTTAGTAAGCGAGAAATCCTCCTGTCCATGGCCGGGAGCAATGTGGACGCACCCGCTTCCTTCTTCGCTGGAAACAAAATCAGCCAGGACAATTTTAGGAGTTCGGTCAAAAAAAGGATGATTTAGCTCAATGCCTTCAAGTTCATTCCCTTTTAGCGATTTTATAATTTCAAATGTTGTATTAAATTTTTCTTCCAGAGTAGGAATTAATTTTTTTGCTAAAATAACCTTTTTATCGCCTAAATTTACCAGGCAATATTCTAAATCAGGATGAACAGCTACTGCCGTGTTAGAAACGAGTGTCCAAGGAGTTGTGGTCCAAACCAAAAAATAATTTTCGCCGCGGCTCTCTTTAAAAAGAAAATAAATAGAATCTGACTCCTTATCAGCATATTCCACTTCGGCTTCAGCCAAAGCTGTTTCACAAGCCGCGCACCAATTAACCGGCTTGCGTCCGCGGTAAATATAACCTTTTTCCGTTAAATCTCCAAGAAGAGATATAACTGAACATTCATATTCAGGGTTTAAGGTAATGTAAGGATTATCCCAATCGCTAAATAGCCCTAAACGGATAAAATCTTGTTTTTGTAACTCAACGAATTTTAAAGCGTAGCTTCCCGCCTTTTTTCTAAAATCAATTGCCTCAACATCGTGCTTAGTCAATTTCAGTTCCTTAAAAAGCTGGTATTCAATCGGAAGCCCGTGGCAATCCCAACCGGCATTAAACGGACAATCATAGCCTTTCAAAACTTTATACTTTATAACTATATCTTTAAGTATTTTATTTAAAGCATGGCCGATATGAATTAATCCATTGGCATAAGGCGGCCCATCATGAAGAATGAACTTCTTGTTTCCGGCGCGCTCTTTCCTTAAACGCTGATAAATATCTAAATCTTGCCAAAAAGAGATAATTTTCGGCTCCAATACAGGAAGATTAGCCTTCATGGGAAAGCTTGTCTTGGGTAGATTTAGGGTGTCTTTGTAATTCATAAATTTATACTACAAGCCTCAGGCTACAAGCTACACAAGCAGCAAGCTTCAAGCTACAAGCTTCAGGTTTTAAAAACTTGTAGCTTGCGGCCTGCAGCTTGTAGCTTTAAAAAAAGGTGGATTCTTTGAATTTTTTGATTCTTTTATTAATATCTTTATCTGTAATGGAATATAAACGCTTTAAGCTAAAACTTTCAACCGCGAAAGTTGCCATTATGGTTCCGTAAATAACCGCGTTTCTTAAGGCTGTCTTGTTGTATTTTCCGCATTTTGCTAAATAGCCCATAAATCCGCCGGCAAAAGTATCTCCCGCGCCAGTAGGGTCATAAATAGATTCTAACAAAAAAGCTGGAGCGGCAAAAGTATCATTTTCTGAAAATAACAAAGAACCGTGTTCCCCTTTTTTAATAATCACAGCTTTTGGCCCTAATTTAATAATTTTTTTACCAGCTTTAATTAAATTAACTTCTCCGGTTAACCCTTTTGCTTCGGAGCCGTTAAGAAAAAATATATCTACTTTTTTCAAAAGCTTCAAAAGGCTTTTCTGTTTATTTTCAATCCAATAATTCATTGTATCACAAGCAACTAATTTGGGTTTAGTTACTTGACTCAGAACTTGTTCTTGAATTTTAGGGTCAATATTGGCTAAAAATACATGTTTAGTGTTTTTATAACTTTTAGGTATTTTAGGCTTAAAATCAGCAAATACATTTAGATGCGTAGCAATGGTTTTAGGATCAGAAAAGTCCCTACAATATTCACCTTCCCAGCGAAAAGTCCGGCCTTTTTCAATGGTCAACCCTTCTAAGTCTATGCCTCTATCTTTGAAAAGAGTTATATATTTCTCAGGAAAGTCTTCTCCTACTACAGCAACTAATTGAACTAGGCTAAAAAATGCTGAACTCGCGGAAAAATAGGCTGCTGAACCTCCTAAAATATCCTTTCCTTGGCTAAAAGGTGTTTTTATTGTATCAAGAGCGATTGAACCAACTACAAGAACACTCATAACTCACCTCCAAAAAATTTCTGATTAGCCTAACTTTTTAATCTAAAAATTCCAAATTCCAAGCATCAAATTCCAAATATATTCCAATATTCAAATTACAAACAAAGAATTCTTTGCTTTGGTCATTGGAATTTATTTGTTATTTGGAATTTGTTATTTGGGATTTCATTTATTTATATATTTTCCAATTATAATATCTAATTTTTTCTTAGTTTCTTCAGGAATAAATTCAGTCTGTGTGACAATGGCGTATTTTAAGGCTTCATTGCAGGAGCAATTTTTTTCTTCTGCTTGCAGTAAGAACTCTCTTAATATCTTTTTTGAATTTTCTACATTTTTTTTGAGATTATTCAAGATAATGTCTAAGGTAACACTTTCGTGACTGGGATGCCAGCAATCATAATCAGTAACCGCGGCCAGAGTCGCGTAGCAAATTTCCGCTTCCCGAGCCAGCCTGGCTTCAGCCATATTAGTCATACCTATAATATCCATACCCCAACTTCGATATAAATTAGATTCAGCTAAAGTAGAAAATTGCGGGCCTTCCATATTAAGGTATACCCCCCCCACAATGGACATTTGTTTTTACTTGCTCCGCGGACTTTTTAAGGGTTAGGGCTAAATTTTCGCATATAGGATGAGCAAAGCTAATATGAGCCGCAACTCCCTGATCAAAAAAAGTATACTTACGGGCTTGGTTTGTCCGGTCAATAAATTGATCAGGAATTACAAAGCCTAAAGGCTTAATCTCTTCCTTTAAAGAACCGCAAGCAGAAACCGAAACAATCCTGTCTACCCCTAGTTTTTTCATTCCATAAATATTCGCGCGATAGTTAATTACTGAAGGGCTAATTTGATGATGCTGGCCATGACGAGGCAGAAAAACCACTTCTTTACCTTGGAATTCGCAAACAACAAACTTATCTGATGCCTGGCCGTAAGGAGTCTCTACGCAAATTTCATCAATTTTCCTGATCCCATCTAATTCATAAAGCCCGCTTCCGCCAATAACCCCTATTTTTCCCATATAATCACCTTTTTATTTAGCCATCTCCGATGCTCTTTTGCAAGCGGCATCAAGAGCATTTTCAATTGTTTTTTTTATTTTATTTTGTTCAAAAACTTTTAATGCCGCTTCTGTTGTGCCGTGTTTAGAAGCAACTCCTTTTACCAAAGTTTGAAAATCTTCTTTTGATTCTTTTGCTAATTTTGAAGCGCCTAAAAAAACTTGAGTGATTGTTTTTCTCGCGTCCTTTTTATTAAAACCTAATTTTAACGCCGCCTTATAGATTGAATCCATAAAGTAAAAAACATAACCTGGCCCGCTTCCGCTTAGAGCGGTAACCTCATTCAAACGGTTTTCTTTTGTTACAATAACCTCGCCTATGGACAAAAATATTTTTTTGGCGATAGTTAAGTCTTTTTCAGCGGCAAATTCACCCTTACAAATAAAAGAAACTGAACTTTTAATTTTAGCGGCTAAGTTAGGCATTGCCCGGATAAGGCGGGGTTTTTTTATATATTTTTGGAAAAAATTAAAAGTAATTCCTGCCGCTATGCTAATAAGTAATTTTGTTTTAAGGCATTCTCCAAATTGCTTTAAAAACTGAGCTAAATCCTGAGGTTTTACAGCTAAAATAACAATATCAACTTTTTGAGCTAATTCCTTGATGTTTCCTGAAAATTTAAAGCCTTGTATACCTTGATACTTTCGCCGGTCTTTATCATAAACAAAAATATGGGATTTTTGTTCTTTTTTTAGCGCCAAAGCAAAAGCCTTACCCATATTACCAAAGCCAATTATGCCTATTTTTAACTTCATATTGAAAACATTAGAGTTTTTATCTGTGTAATCATTTCTTAATCGGGGTAATCAGGCGCTGGCGCTATTATGCGCCAGCGCCATAATCAATAAAAAAAACGTTGGGTTAAAATATCACAAAAGAATAGCAGTGTCAACCCCTGAAGAGCAAAAGTACATAGCGCCTGGCGAAAAACTCTACATTTTCCGTTTTCTACACTATGCGCTATGCTCTTTACTTAAAGGCGGCATCTATTATTTCTTGGCTTAAAAAAGATGATTTATGAATGAATTTACCGTCTTTAATGATAATAAAAGCAGGGATGGAAAAAACTGAAAATTTTTTGGCGAGAACAAGCTCAGGATCTAATATAGTTTTTTCTTTTACACATTCTTGTAATTTTATAGATTCAATAAACCTTTGCACTAAGGCCTCTCTTTCGCCTGAATTTATAAACAGCATTTCAACACCTTCATATTGAACACATTCTTTAGCCATTCTTAAAAATTCCGATCGGCAGGAAGGGCACCATGTTGTCCATATGAACAGTACTGTTTTTGGCGCGGCAACTAGTTCTTCATAAGATAAATCCTTGTTGCTTAAGCTGCTGAAAGGCTTAGGCGCGGGAAAAACAGAAGAAATAAAGCAAGATAAAACAAATAAGACAATTATTTTTTTCATAGTATCATTCTAAACGATTTAGATAGAAAATACAATCCTATTATTACAAAACTCAGCCCAAGGCCTTTTTTAACAATTAATGCCCAAACTCCCTGCTTTGGTATTTTTTTAATTAAAGAAGCAAAAGTTCCTAAAACAAGCAAAATCATTCCGTAACCAAGAGAAAAAATAAAAAGGGCGCTTGCTCCATAAAAAACACTTTTTCTTAAAGTAATTAAAGTTAATATTCCGCTTAAAACAGGGAAACTACAGGGAATCATAGCGAAACCGCTTATTATACCTAAAATAAAAATTGAAATAAGGCCTTTTTTAGGGCCAGGATTATAATTTAAAGAAAAGGGAATATTAAGTTTTAATATTCCAAACTCCAACGCTCCCAAGAAAAGAAAAACAAATCCCAGAATAAGATAAGTTAATGGATTCACACGAAAGGTTCCCAATAATATTCCAAAATAAGAAGAAACTATTCCTAAGAAAGTATAGGTAACTGATATTCCTAAGACAAAAGTTAAACTTATTGAAAAACCGCGAAATTTTGCAGCAGCCGAGGACGCTCCAATAACTGCTAAAGTTACGGGGATTAAAGGGTAAATACAAGGAGAAAAACTGGAAAGTATGCCTGCTAAAAAGCTTACTCCTAAACCTATAATAGGGGATGATTTAAAAATCGTTTCCAGGGCAATTAGGAGATTTTCAAACATTTTTATTTAGCCATTGTGAGTATTCTTTATTCATTTTGTCAATTTTAAAGGCTATTATTTCAGGAACATCATAGGGATGGTGTTTTTTTATTAAGATTTTTAATTTCTCAAAACCGGTTGATTTTGTTTTTATGATTAAAAGTGATTCTTTGGCATTATTAACTTTTCCCTGCCACCAGAAAAAAGAATTTATTTCTTCTAAAATATTTACACAGGCGCAAGCTTTATTTTGCAGTAAAATTTTAGTTAAAGATTTTGCTTTTTTCTTAGGAATAGTAACTAAAACCATTATTGCCATGTTTTCCTTTTATCAAGACTGTGTCAAGCGGTATACGGTTGCGTAGCTCGAATCGTAATGCGTCTATCGGTTGCGTCTATAAATACGTTCAACGTTTGACGCTACCCGTTTCCAGCTACGCAACCGTTCAACGCATAACTATATTCAGTAGAGCAATCAGTTATTTTGTTTTCAAAAGTTCTACAAATCTTTGAGCGAATCTTTTACAATTATCTTCGCATCTTTTATCAACCGTGCCCACAGCAACCGGACCGTAATGATCACCCTTTGAGTCACCTTGAATAATCATACCGTGAATTAACATGGCTTCCAGAATGCTGAGGATTGTGGTTTCGTTACCGCCGGCTAGATTCGCCGCTGAAGAAAACGCTCCGCCTACTTTGCCGCTTAATTGTCCATGAAAAGCTACACTTTTATCAAACAAGTCTTTTACTTGAGCGGCTAAAGTGCCATAATAGGTAGGTGACCCCACAATAATACCATCATAATCTAACAACTGCTTTGCCTTTATATCAGAAACAGAAAACAAATTCACTTCTACCCCGGAATATTTTATCTCTGAACTAATCACCTCAGCCATTTTCTTAGTAGTTCCACCCCTGGAATAATAAATAACAACAACCTTCATCCTACCCCCTTAGAGCGCATAGAGCATAGCGCAGAGCGTAAAGAATATTCTTCCCGTTACTCCCTATCCCCCTATGCTCTATGCGTATTTATACACGCGCCCGGCAGGACTTGTATGCGCTTCTTCGGCGTCAGCCGAAGTTTTCTTCCTATCGCATCCAAGAATTGCCTAAAACTGACAAACTGCTTAAAATGGCACGCTTAATTTATAAATTAAAAAAATACGCGCCCGGCAGGACTTGAACCTGCAGTCTTCTGGTCCGTAGCCAAACGCCCTATCCAATTGGGCCACGGGCGCGATTTTCGATACTCGTCTCTCGATGCTCGATGCCTTTTAATAATACTATATATTTCACGAATTATCAAGTATCCAGTATCAAGTATCAAGAATACAAATCTCTTGAAATTTACAATTTGAACAGCGCCAGGTATCTTTGGTTTTAGGACACTTATCAATATTTATTTTGTTTTCTTTAACATCAGCAAGGACAGCTTTCATTTCGCTAATACTTCCACGAACATACTCTTGCACCTCATTAATATCAATACCTTCAATAAGGTTAAACACTGCCGGTTCCTGAGCTATACACGCCGGCACAAGCTCAATTTGATCAGGTTCAAATTGCCATTTTTTCATCGCGTAAAGAGTATAGCAGGACAACTGTAAAATATCTTTATCTGAAGGCTTGCCGGTTTTCCAATCATAAAGAGTGCATTTATCACTTTTAACAGCAAAATCAGGTATAGCAAAGACTCTTGTTCCTTCAAAGTCAAAACTGTCTAACTCATCAAGACGTAAGAAATTTTCTTCTTTCAGGCCGCAAAATTTCTTAAATAATCCTGATTCGTAAAAATTTCTAATACTTCGTGTTACTTTTTTCAGTTTTAGGGCAAGATCTTCCCGGCTTGGTTCACGTTTATAATAATGTTCAATCAGATTAAGATTACGCTTTACGTTTTCTTTCCACATTTGACTCCGAGACTGCTCCCAAGTCCGTGTTAGTAACCCTTTAGCTTTAGCCCGAGCTTCATCATGAGAAATCTCTCTACCATCTTTAAATAAGCCTGCCGAATTAGCGAATTTACTTTCTAAAATCCATTTAATAATTTGATGCACAATATCGCCAATCCAGGCGTCAATATTACGCGCGTTTTTTAGAATATAAGCTTTACGGGCCCCCTCGTCAATACCGGATTCCCAACCTCCCCAAGAAGCATAGTAATGATAGTAGTAGGCTCTGCGGCATTCTTTAAATAACCTATCTCGAGAAAATGACCAGGTTAGCACATTTTTTAGTTTTCGCATAATTGAGTAATTTTTAGCCGTTTTATCAGTTTATTTTCGCGAATATTTTTTTTTGCTTTTTCATAACCGGCAGCTATAGCTTCTTTTCCGCGATGAAATTCTAATATAGCGATATGCGCTACCTCAGGGCTTACTACAAAATCCGCTTCTCTTATCTTTGTCTTTACAATTTGATAACCCATTATATCTATAGCAGTCATTACAGTTTCAAATATTAGAGGAATGCCGTCATCTGGTTTTTGCTCAAACCATTCCGGCCAGGCAATTTTTTTTTCACTATTAAGTTTTTTGTGTATTCTAGGTTTCTTTACCACATCAGAAGCTATGATAAAATTCATACCTTCCCGTTTAAGAATATCTACCGGCAAAGGGCTTGCCACTCCTCCGTCTATTAACAGTTTACCTTTATATTTTGTAGGAGTAAAAACTGCCGGAATAGATAAACTTGCCCTTAAAGCTTTAACTACTGAACCGGTTTTTATTACCACCTCTTCTCCGCTTTCCAAGTCAGTAGCCGCGGCTAAGAAAGGGATAGCTAAATCTTTGAATTCCACATCTCCTATGATACCTTTTAAAAATTCTTCTACCTTTTTTCCGGCGATAAAACCTTTAGCTAAAAGAAAAAAATTAGGGTCAGCTAATTTAAGCAGATTTTTAAAATCCATATTTAAAGCTGCCTCTTCTAAATCTTTTAAGTTGTTTTTAGCAAAGCAGGCACCTACTAACGCGCCTATACTTGAGCCGGCTATCATATCAATTTTTACCCCCGCCTCCTCTAAAGCTTTTATTGTCCCAATGTGGGCAAGGCCTCTTGCCGCTCCGCTGCTTAAAGCTAAACCTACCTTTTGTTTATTTTGCCAGAAAAAATTCATTATAGAATATTTATTATTTTATCTTTCGCGCTCCCGGAAGAGCGGCTTCGGTTATCTCAGGCGCTTTTCCGTAAAGGTTTTGATAGATTTCATTATATTTATCTTTGCCGGCGGTAAGCATAAAGGTAATGGGCATAACTTTTTTTGCTTCTCTAATCATAGCCTTAGAAATATTTTGAATATCCCACTGAGCATGAGTGTCTTCTCTTAGCCGTGATATATGATATAGCTCGCGGGCATTAAAGCGCATCAGCACTCTTTTTTTATGAGCGTTAGTCAAAATATAGGGCGCGGCTAAAGGATTTTGTTTGTATATGGCCTCATAAGCTTCATTAGTTTTAGCAATAACTTCCTGAAAACTTTTTTCCAAGCCTGCTGTTTTAATAGTTTCAGGCATAGTAACACCTAACCGCAAGTTGTAAGGCTGAGTAGTAATCGTTGACATCCTGTGACGTTTAAGCTGGCCAAAGCAGGCAGCTGACAAAGTAATATCAAAAGTTAAATTAGCATATTCAAACTCTCTTAACATGGAATCATAAAACTGCGTATTCTGCCAGGCAGTTTTAAAAAGTTCTTCTAATTCTCGCAAAGACAGATTTTTTATTAAAGTTTTACATTGTTCATAAGGCTGATTTGACGAGGTATGAAGTAAAGAAGCCGCGATGGCCGCATCAGCGTCATTAGTAAACTCAATCAAGCGCACATCTTGAGCTAAAATTTCAGAATTAACCTCTTCTAATAATGCAGCTACAAACTTTTTTAATTCAGGGTAAGTTTTAATATCTTTACTACTAGCTTGATGAAAAATAATGATAGAAGGCGCGATTTCTACAACTTTTTCATATATTGCTTTACCTAAATTTTTAATTTCGGCTAAAGGATGCGAGGAGAATCTTCTTAACATTAGTTCTAAATTACGGGCATTAATAGTTAAGCCTAATTGCGACTCTGTTGCTAAAGCAGTAACATAACGGGCGTCTTCTTTAGCCCAGCCTTCTAAGAGATTATGCTTTTTAGGGTCAGCCGCTAACTCTTTATTTTCGCTAAAAACATAATCCTTTAGCTTTTTAAAAAATTCAAAGTAAGCTTTATTTTGAAGCTGAATTGTTTCTCTAAATATTTTTTCCAGATTTGTGCCTTTGATTTCTTCAGGCAGAACAAAATCTTTATCCAAGGTAATATATCTTTGAGATTTTTCAGTATAAGAACATAAGCGGAATTTTTCTATTTCTTCCATTGCCAAGCGGGAAACTCCTAAAACATCTAAGTTAAAGACCGCGTGCTCAGCAACTGAATGATGCCCCATTTTAAATATAATCGTAGAGTTAGACCTGCGCGACCGCTCTACCTCTTCTCTGGCATCTTTTCTAATTTCATTAATTGGCCGAGGGTCGCGGCTTATACGGGCATAAGCCGCCGAAATCACCTCAGGAGTTAAATCCTGCCGCGGGCCTGTTTTTTCTTCCATTTCCCGCAATATAGCGGTATCCACATTATAGCCAGCTAAATAAACCTTCATAATTACCATCCTTATTATTACAAACCAAGCCTATGGGGCGCGGCAATCTTATTTATAATAGCACAAAACTAAGAGATTTTAAACCAATTTAAAACCATTGTTATCGTTTGGGAAGGCGGCAAAAGGAAGCCTTTCTTTTTTATCTAAATCCCGGATATTAGTAAAAATTAGGAGTGACATTAACAAAAATGACAGTTTTTTTGATTTTTCATTAGGCTATTATAGCCTAAGGCTTTCTTGATTTTTTCTAACATTACTTTGTAATCAAAAGGTTTCACGATATAATCTTCGGCACCTAAATTAATAGCTTTGGATACATCATCACTTTGGCTTTTAGCGGTGAGTATAATAACCGGGATATTTTTTGTCCGGCTGTCTTCTTTAATCTTTTCCAAGGCTATAAGCCCATCCATTTCAGGCATTAAAACATCTAAAAGTATTAGCTTGGGGGTTGTTTCCTGAGCAAGTTTTACACCTTCAACCCCATTAGAAGCAGTTAAAACTTCATAGCCGCTGACGTTTAACCTAATTTGAATTGCTTTTGCTAATTCTCTTTCATCATCAACCACTAATATTCTTATTTTATCCATTACTACCCCCTATAAAATAGACGTATCATCAAAAGCCTCATCCCTATACGGCATAAATCAAAAATTAAAATGTAAAATTATCTTTTCTCCCTTTTAATTTTTAATTTTGATATGTCATTTTGATTTTTGATATTTTATTTTTATTTAACAATCGGTAAGGTAAAGATAAACTTACTTCCTTTATCAAGCTCTGATTCAACCCTGATTTCTCCTTTATGCGCTTGAATCAATTCTTTGCTTATTGCTAAGCCTAAACCTGTTCCTTGTGTTCCCGCTCCGGCTGCGCGGCCGAACTGCTGAAACTTGTCAAATACTTTATCTATATCTTCTCGTGAAATACCCCTACCGGTATCATTAACACAGCATTCTATTTCTTTTTCTTTATCAGTTATTTCAACTATAATTTGCCCTTTTTCCGGCGTAAATTTAATAGCATTACTTATTAAATTAGTAAAAACTTGGATTATTTTATCAGGATCGATATAAATATTTGGTTGAGCAATAGCAAAAGAAGTTTTAATTTCAATCTGTTTTTCGTCAAGCTTAGGTTTTAAGGTGGTAACTGTATCTTTGACTAATTTAGTTATATTCACAAACTCTTTTTTTAACTCTAATTTTCCAGCTTCAATTTTAGAAATATCCAAAAGATCATTAATCAGCCGGGCTAAACGGTCAATATTACCTTGAATAATGCCGATATATTCTTTCTGGTCTTTAGTGAGCTTGCCCGGTATTTCATCAGCGATGATAGAAGTAAATTCTTTCATAGTAGTTAAAGGGGTGCGGAGTTCATGGGAAACCATTGAAATGAAGTTATCTTTCATCTGGTCAAGCTTTTTAAGCTGTTCGTTCGCCTTTTCAAGCTTTTTAGCATATTCCTTAGTTTCTGCTTCTAAGCGCTGTCTTTCTTTTTTTTCTCGATATCTTTCAAGGGTCTTTTTAAGCGCTAAAGATAGCCCTCCTTTAAATATTTCATCTTTAGACACGTAATCGTAAGCACCTACCTTCATTACTTCTATAGCTATCCTTATATTGTTTTCTCCGGTAGCCATTATCACCGGTATATCTATTTCTTTTTCTTTAAGTTTATTCATAAAATCTCACCCGCTCATGCCCGGCATCCTATAATCTAAAATGATTAAATCAAATTTATCTTTAGCTATTTTTTCTAATCCCTCTGCCCCAGATAAAGCAGTAGCTATTTCCATATCAAATCCTTCAATAGATTTAAGTGACTCCGCGGCTATCTCCTTATCTGTAGAACTATCATCTATAATAATTACTTTTAATTTTCTATCTGCCATTTAAGCCTTTTTACTAAGTTCTATTTGTTTAGGAATCGTGAAATAAAAAGTACTGCCTTTGCCCTGCTCTGATTCAATCCAGATATTCCCGCCGTGCCCTTCTACTATTTTCTTGCAAATAGCTAAACCTGCCCCTGTACCTTTTTCTGTTTCTCCTTCCAGCCTTTGAAATAAATCAAATACTTTTTCTTGAAATTCTTTAGCAATCCCTTTGCCGTTATCTCTGACATAGTACTTTGATTCTTTATCGTTAGATTCCGCGCAGCCTACCTCTATTACCGGTTTTTCTTTATCATTGTATTTAATAGCGTTGGTGATTAAATTCGTAAAAAGCTGTATTATTCTTATTTTTTCATACTTAATAGTTGGGAGATTAAGGATTTTAAGGTTAACATTTTTTTCTTTTAAGCGTAATGCCAGGCCTTCTTTTATCTCCGCTAAAAGTTTATTTAAATCTACATCCTCATAGGGCTTTTTCCAGCGGCTTATCCGAGAGAGTTCCAAAAGGTCTTTTATTAAATCCTGCATTTTCCGCACTGACTTTTGTATAACTTCAATGTAATGCTGGCCGTCTTTGTCTAATTTATCTTTATGCTTTTCATCCAAAAATGTGCTAAAGGCCTCAATGCCGCGTAAAGGTTCTTTTAAATCATGTGAAACTACATAAGTAAAATCATCTAATTCTTTATTAGACTTTTGGACCTCAATAATTTTTTCTTCAAGCTTCTGCCTTGCTTTTTTTAATTCTCTAACGTCTCGGACAGCTATAATAACACTAGTAATCCGGCCTTGAGAATCCTTAAAAGGAGCACCGTTAAAACTTACAGCAATGGAATTCCCGGCCTTGTCTTTAAGTTCTATTTCGTGGTTTATTATAACCTCACCTTGAAAAATTTTACTAATAATATCTTTTAAACTGCCTGGCCCTGCTTCTGATATAAAAAAATTACTAATCGAAGTGCTTAGCAGTTCGCTTTCGCTATAACCTAACAGCTTACAAGCGGCATCATTAACCGTTTTAATTCTAAAATCTTTATTAATCACCAATAAAGCGTCATTCATATTTTCAAAAATATTATCAACATAGTCTTTAGAAATAGTAGTTTGCTTTAGGTTATTAGTCATTTGTTTAAAGGCGCTTGCCAGTTGGCCGATTTCGTTCTTATTATCTAAAACCTCAACATCTTCCATATCTACCTCTAAATCTCCTTTAGCAACACTACCCATTTTATTAACTAATTTACTAAAGGTATTAGTCATTGCCGAGGTAAATAAATAGGCTAAGGCCGAGCCTAAAATTATTGCCGCAAGGCAGACAAAAATTATCTGGTTTTTTATGCGGTTTACGTCTTTAAGAAATTCATCCATATAAACCGAGGTGCCTATAATCCAATCCCAAGGCTTAAAGTAAACATAAGTCATTATTCTTAACCTGGGGAGTATTTTTTGCTCATCTTTCCATTTATAATATTTTATTCCCCGGCCGCCTTTTTTCAGCAAAAGCGCCTCTTTAATTATTTCTTCTATAAACGGATTTCCTTCTAAATCTTTTCTTTGAAGAATGCTTTCTCCGTCTTTTTCTCTATCCTTTGATAAAATATAACAGCCCTTATTTTTTCCCTGAGCGCTAATAATATAGAGATATCCTGTTTGGCCTATTTTTTGCCCGGCCATTAAATTTTTCAACTCCTCTTTTTTTAACTCTTCAAAATTACCTTCTATTAAATCTTCAGGGTAAATTGTTACTCCTACAACCCATTGTTTATCTAAAATAGGCATTACCGCGATAAATTTCTCCTTAGCTTCCTCTCCTTCAACATCACTATAGCTATAATTACCATAGTCAATTTGTCCTTTTTCTAATTTTTTTCCTTTAGCGATGATATCTTGAATGAAAAATTTTTCTTGATTATCCTGAGCATACCAAACATTTTTTCCATCCATCTTTCTCTGCTTGGAAAGAATATAGTTACCTTCATAGTCAAGTATACAAATATAGCCTTTTTTGCCTATAACTGTAGATGCTAATAGTTCTTTTAACCTTTCATCCGACAGCTTATCTGCTATCTTGCTAAATTCTATTTCTAAATTACTACCAGCTGACCTCACTCCCCCGTCTACTACATTTCCGGTGCTCTGGACCCTTTGCCTAGACTTTACTAAGCTCATCTGCTTCTCATATTCTTTTAATGCTATTTTTATGGATTTTGTATCAAAACCAATAGAATCAGCTTCCTTAATGGTTTTATTCATATCCTGAACAGCTAAATTAAACTTTTCAACATAGGAATCAAATTCATTTGTAGTAAAACCGTAAAGAAGCATATCTTTTTCGTGTTTTCTTGCCCGAAGTAAAGGCTCTTTTAAGGCAACTGTTGTAGCGTCTTTTTCTATATGAGTAAGTATTAATTCTGAGACTCCTTTAGCTTGAGAAGTTACAATATCTTTGGTTCTATCGTCGGCAGAACGCTTATTCTTCTGAATCAAATCATAATAGGCCTCAGTAGTAATTAGCCAATCTGAACATTGCATTTTTAATGCTTGTTCAATGTTGTTTGATATGCCTTTTTTCGCGCTGTTGTAGCTCATTATACCTAATATGACAACCGGTAAGGTAACTAAAAGAATAGCGCTTGAAATCAACTGCCGCCTTATACCAATATCACCAATTTTCATTTTAATCTCTTTCTCTCTTAGCCTTTATGACGCGGCTAAAGTTTCTATTTTTTTATATACTGTTTCTCTTAAAAAAACAAAATCTTTGGTTTGAAGATTTTTTGTCTCTATAGGCTCAAGCACGGTTAATCTTCCGGTTACTCTTGCTTTAAAAATCCAGCTTCCTTTAGGAATTGCTTCTCTAGTGCCCTTTATCACTATAGGAAGAACAGGTTTTTTTTCCTGTATAGCTAATTTAAACGCTCCATTTTGAAATTTGCCTATTTTGCCATTTTCGCTTCGCGTACCTTCAGGAAAAAAAAGCACAGACATATCTTTTCTTAACCAGAAAACAGCTTCTTTGTAGGCTTTCTTGATGCTTCCAATATCTCCCCTAGAAAGCCTTATATGCTTAGTAAGAGAAAGGCACCATCCTATGAATGGCAAGACAAAAAGGCTTTCTTTAGCAACCCACTTAAACTGGGTATGAATCTTATACATTATCGCGATATCAGCCAAGCTTTGGTGGTTAGCCACCATAACATATGTTTTATTTTTATCAATATTTTCAAGTCCTGTTGCCCTTATGTCCCAATAAGGGTTACAGCCGATAACCGCCTTTGCCCACCAAAAACACTGGGCATGAAGAATTTTTTTATTTTTATCAAAAGGATAGAGAATTATAGCTAAAATAGCTTCTACCAGAAAAAGCAAAATAGTGAGGCTAGTAAGAATTATCCATATTACTATTGATACTGACGCTTTCATTTACCTAAATTGTCTTATTAACGATTTTTCCGGGCCGCGTAATTAAAATGATCAAAGTATTTACGCCATAACGGTTCGGAAGAAGAAAATTGGTTAGAGCCGTAAAAATAATCTACGATAGCTTCACGCAAACGGGTAAATTCTTTAATGCGGGAAAAGGGCTTAACAGAAATTAAGCTTAAATCAATTAGTTCTAACGCTCTTGAAGCTGCTTTTCGAGAAAAATCTATTTTGTTTTTTCCTCGCCAATTAAGCGCCCGGCTGACTTCACTGCCGATATTTGCCATCTGTTCGCAAAGCGGCATTTGACTCCATCGCCCCGCGGCTAAACTTTTATGCTGAATATTTACCGTATTACCCATTTATTCACAATCTCAATAATCTTTTGTCGAGTTTTCTTGTCGTCAACTCCTCGGCTTTTATTTCCATAAGCCGGCCGCATATTAATCATTGAATCAAATTCAATAAGATCATCTTCTTCAAAGCCGGGATAAAAATTTATGCCCCACAAGTTTTCTTGCCTTGAGCCATCTTCTAAGAGCAATGCTTCTAAGTCAGAGTGTAATTCCGCGTCTACGGCAATTAATTCTTTGCTTATATCTACAACAGCCTTGACTAAATCGCCAAAGCTATCTTCCGCTATTTTGTTTAACTCCCGAATCGTAATTAGTTCTTTTAATATTTTCATTGCAGCTCTAAATACCTATTAATAATATACGCTACTTTATTTTTCGCTAAGAATAACTTTAATATATCAAAAGATACCTGAAAAAGCAATATAATACCTTTAAGAAGGTAAAATTAAACAGTCTTTAATTAGGCTAAGCATCTCAGCTTTTTCCTTAACTTTGGTTATTTTATTCCTCAAATCTTTTGCCTGAGTAAATCCTCGGGTATACCAGATACATAATTTACGGAAATTTTTAATTCCGTTTCTTTCGCCGTAAAATTTAAGGCATAAATCAAAATGTTCAACTATTATATTTTTTATTTCTTTTGCCCGCGGTTTTGCCGCTATTTTGCCGTTTTTTAAGAATTCACTAATTTCTTTAAAAATCCAGGGATTTCCTAACGCTCCCCGGGCAACAGTTATGGCATCAACTCCGGTTTGATCAAACATCTTTTTTGCCAGCTGAGGAGTTAAAATATCGCCGCTTCCGATAATTGTAATTTTAAGCTTTTTTTTCAGATTTGCTATTGCCGGATAATCAATTCCTTCCCGATAGCCCTGCATTCTTGTCCGTCCATGCACGCATATCGCGGATACTCCGGCATCTTGAGCGCCTAAGGCTATTTCAACAGCCTGCTTTGAGCTATCCCAACCTAGACGCATTTTTAAGATTAAAGGCTTAGATGTATTCTTAACAATAATTTTAAGCAAACTATTTAATTTTTTAGGCTCTTTAAGAAGATAAGCTCCTTTACCATTATTAGTAATCTTTTTTCGAGGGCAGGCAGCATTAAAATTTAAAATATCAAAAGGGTAATCTTTTAATTTATCTAAACTTTTTAAAAGATAATAAGGGTCTTTTCCTAAAAGCTGAACTCCTAAAGGCCGGTCATCCGGAGCTGTGCCCAGCATCTCCATAGTTTTTCTGCCTGAATAGCTTAAAGCCCGGGCGCTAATCATTTCAGTACAGGCAAACTCAAAGCCCATTTTGCGATTAATGATTCGGTAAGGATAGGAACTAATTCCTGCTAACGGCGAGAGTATAATCGGAGCAGATAATAATAAATTGCCAAGTTTAAACATATTTATTTTTTAAAAATTTCCTATTTGTTTTATGATAAGAAATTCATCCCTAATATCAAATTCCCTATAAAGCGTTTGTTAGTCAAGAGGCGTCTTATACCTTTTCAAATCCGATTCCGAGATAACCGGAAGCTACCAAGAGGCCTGCCCCTTTTACAGCATTTTTTCTATAGAAGCCTTTTTGGCGGCGTAGGCTTTATCTAAGCCGATTTCAATAGCTAGATCACAAAAGGAAAGAGCTGTTTCAAATTCACCTATTTCAACCATAATCGATAGTCCCCGTTCAATAAAACGCAGCGCCGGCAAGTATTTAGCTAGTTGAGAGCTATTTTTCGCCTGCGCCTCTTTAAAATATTCTCCGGCTCGCTCTACCGCTTGTCGGCATAAAACAAGATCGTCAACTTGATAGGCGTCTTCCGCCAAAAGGTCGTAGATGAAAAACTTCACCGCGTTAGGAATCGAATTAAACTTTTCTATAAAATTCAGTAGATATCGCTTCCCTTTCTCGCTGCCGCTAAGCAGCGCTTCACTGTGGCCTACAAAAACATTGTCCAATATCTCGTCTGGTTTTTTAGCAAACTGTTTGCGCCGCTCTGCCATTTTAGTGCTCCATCCTTTTATTGCCAGATTTATAAAAGCTTGTCTATAGAGAAATTAAGTGTATATTTCCGGAATTTTTATTTAGGCTTATTATCTCGTTTTTCAAGAAGAATTCGGGAGGAATACCGAGAGCATCATATACTATCCCTGAGTAAAAATCAACGTTAGGAAATATCTTCTTCTGTACCCCAAGGTTTAAAACAACTTCTTCTTCCAAACTCTGAGCAATCTGAAATAACAACAAAGATTCTTTGCTGTTTTCAACAAGATGTCCAGCCAGCGGATATAAAATGCGGGCTCGCGGATCATATGCCTTATATACACGATGTCCAAACCCCATAATTTTACGTTTGCTTTTTTGGGATTTTTTATACCAAGGTTTCACATTTTCAACACTTCCTATTTCTCTCAACATAAGAAGAACTTGTTCGTTGGCTCCGCCGTGAAGAGGCCCATTAAGAGCAGCAATACCTGAACCCACAGAAAAATAAATATCGGATAAGGTAGAAGCAACCACCATTGCCGCAAAAGTACTTGCATTCATGCCATGGTCTGCATGTAAAATAAGCGCTATATCCATAATGCGGGCTTCTTCAGGGGAAGGTTTTTTACCTGTCATCATATAAATCAAATTAGCCGCATGCCCTAAAGCTGGATCGGGCTCAAAAGGTTGATGAAAACGATTATAGGGAATTTGAGGATGTGTGGGGAGAGGTAAAAAATACAGAAATTTAAATCATTCTTTTATTTTGTAAAATATTATTATAATCCTCACCCGAAATAGGGCATTTAAATAAGTCTGCCGCTTGTTTTATCGTATCAAGTTTTAATTCTTTTTTCATCCTTTTAAGTAACGACACCCCATAAACTTTATATTTACTTCCATGTGAAGTGTATGTATAAGCACCTGTCCTTTGCCCTTGATATTCATGATAAAAGTATTTGTGGTGTGTATTTTCTTCAATGAATCCTTTGGGTGGCAAATTCTTTTCTATTACTCGGCGATCTATCTGCATAATTATTGTTCTACTAATAAATCTTCATAAATCTGCTTTAATCGTATAGCATCACCTATAAGTTGAGACTCATCTAATCCTTTATAATACTCAAAAAAATGAATTATATGTAGACCCAAATCCCGCAAAGCTTCTTGGGGACTATCTCCACTACCGCAAACAGCAAGCGTATCATTTTCCGCGAAAAAGAAATCTTCATCCTGATAAACTCTTACCGAAATTGATTTGGGAGTATAATATTTCTTAGTCTCTTTCTGTATTCTCCACATAGGTGCTGTATAATACGATTTTATTCGTCCCAAAAACACATCTTGAGGACTAATACCCCCTGCCGTTTCAACTCCCCCAGCTCTAGTACTTACATAATTTTCCGGAATATATGCTACCTTTTCCTGCATATCTTCATAAGTTCTTTCAATAACGGAAGGGCTCATAATATCACCTCGCCGCGCATTACTTTCTTATATTCATCCGCAACTAATTCCTCAAATAAGTATTTCGTATGATCATGACTCTCATTAAGATATTTCTCAAGAGAACCAAAATCTAAATCTCCATCTTTTGAGTAATCAAAATCCAATAAGATTACCTCCTGGGTTTTGTCTGCTGATATCGCCGGCTCTATACGGGTTGTTATACTACCTCCCTCTGTTTTTGAAACGAGAATTAAGTTTAAATTAGCAAAATCTGTTGATATAGACTTAGGTAATCCTATATTTACGTTAAAATAACTCTGCAATGGTATTATGTCATCTTCTCGTGTAAAAGGAATGACATTAATATATCGCAACCCTATTCGGTTTAATTTTTTTATATTATAAAGCTTACCAAAAAGAGAGAATAGCCTAAGCACTTCTTTTTTAAAGGATACGAAGCCTTCATACTTTTTGCAATATATTGCTAATTTGTTAATTGATATCATTACTCCCCAACTCCCATCATCTCTTTCAAACTTGTAAGGTTCCGCTGCCATAGCCTTCCCTTCCAAAGAGCGAGGAATAAGGACATTTGGATAGGTCTCTCGTATTTGCTCATAAAACTTATCCCTATTACATTCCACTCTTGGCTCCCCAGGAAATCTTATTTCAAAAACAGTTTGATCAAGCGGGGCATTTTGATAAAGTTCGCTCTGATTATCCATATTTCCTCCATTTTAAATTATAACATAAAATTGAGAACTTAACAGCCTTTCTATCTATCCTTAACTAAACGCTTCCTGTAAAACTGCCTGCATAAGCTTTTCGCTATCAGATTTTGACTGATTTATTTTTGCCTCTAATTCATCGCAATATTGCATTAACTTTACAATACGTTTAACTATGCGTTCCTGCTCTCCGCTACTCGGCAAAGGCACTAAGGTATTCTTTAGTTTAGTCCCATTGAAATTAGCTTGCCCACATTGCTGGATAACTTGTGCAGCAATAGGGTCAGGCCTCCACTTTAGAAGTTATCTCCCTTACTACGATAAATCCAGCACCCCACCTAACTTAACCTTATTTTTTAATACTTTTTAGAGTAAACTTTCTAAAATTTCTGTTACCTTGTTAATTAGTTTCTAAAGTGGAGGCCTGACCCTGTTGTTCTTAGTACGCCTGCTGTTCCTTAAATGACGTAATTATGCCAATGGTTCCCTTAAACCGCGTTTCAGTAAATGTCGCAAAATAATTTTAATATTTCTTTCGGTAAATTCTTCATATTGGTTCTTTACCCTTCGCCTTCACTCGAAGCTTTTCTTTTACAAAAGGATAAGCCTTAGACCATTGATCAATATCATCTTTTCGAAACCGCCATTGCCCACCGGCACGAAAAGCTGGAATTTTTCCTTCTCTGGCCAAACGGCGTATTGTGTATGGATGTAGGCGTAAATACTCTGCTATCTCATCTGAGGTAAAGGCTTGAACGAGTTCTTTCATTGAAGGTCTCCCTATTACATTTTAACCCATATTTTACCACAACAAATTTAATACTCAAAGGAAAAAATTCCCGGCGCAAACAAAAAAAACCTCCGCCAGCCATAATGACTAACGAAGGTTCTTTTAGAATGCTGATATTATTTATTGCACCTTAAAGTACATATTTACCAACTCCGCGACGAACTTATGCTTGCCGCCGATATGCCAGTCGGTGTTGCGTTCCGGATCCAGCTTCGACTTGTAATCATAAATCGTAAACACAAGGCCGTTGATCCTGCCGACCCATTCCGCTTTGATCTTGCCGTCCTGTGACGTACCGAGCTGGGGCCCGCCGAAGACCCGGACAATATCCTCATACCGCGTGCCTTCAGGAAGATAGCCCTGACAACCGGTGCCGTCATGCGACACACCGCCCATTTCAACCTTTAAATCAAGCTCAGCTTTGACTTTCATTTTTAGCCTTCTTCTTTCCCCAGCCGGACTTCCATCTGGCAACGGCTCCAGCCACGATCGCGTCAACGGCTTTCTGGTCACCGATATTCTCTAATACATCTGCCAACTCCTGCTTGTTTAGCACGCGGAAGTTTTTAACCCTGCGTTCTTTAGCCGTGATCATAAGCTCATTGCGCGAAGCCCCGGCATGCATAACGATTCCCTCTTTCGGTGACGCGAGACCCTCAGCGGGTGCCTTCTTGTTTTCTGCAACTTTTTGCTTCTTGACTTTCTTCACCATCTCGATTCCTCCTTAGGTTTGCAATACAGGATCTTTGATTGTCTTAAGCGCCTGCTTTTTCGCTTCCGAATACAGTCCATTAATAAACGTGATCTTGCCGTCCTCGCCTTTAAACGCCCATGTGCCTCTGCCGGACGGCCGCTTGCCATGGGTAAAGATGTACTGATTCACTCCGCCAATTTCTTTTCTCATAACACCGACTCCTGCAGTTTGCCGGTCACGACATCCAGCATCTGAAAATGCGTAATGCCGTTTTCCTTCCACTGCTGTTCGATCGTGATCGACCATTTGCCAAGAGGCATCACCCGCTGGATCTCCCGCAGACGCAGTTTGGCGGCCGGAAGATGATCCCGCATCCGGCCCGACACCGGAATGTTTTCGACATAAGTCTCTTCGCCGTCATTCCGGACGCTGATATACCGCGTCTTTTTTGCCGTCATGTTTTCATGAACCATAATCACTCCTTTCCGGTTTTAATATCCCCACCTTTTACACGGTCGGGCTTATTACCATAGGCCTCGTGAACAGCCAATCGTAATAACTCACAAATGCTTTTCCCGGTCTTTTGCTTCCGGTGAAACAAAAGAGCCATTTCTTTTTCATCCAGACGTGAGGCTGGCCACTGGTACTTATTCATAGTTCCCCCAGTAGGCCGTAGAACAGAAAGGATTACAAGTCTTTTCTTTAGCCTTT
>JBDRIY010000015.1:0-17914 GCA_043815445.1 Candidatus Omnitrophota bacterium | reverse complement strand
TATTCGGATTTCGAATTTAAGAAAACAGGAATCGCAATTGCGACCGTTACTTAGAAAAAAAAAGGGGGGGGTAGATGAAAAAAAACGTATTAATTATCGGCGCCGGAGGGGTAGCGCATGTTGCCGCGCACAAATGCGCCCAAAATAATGATGTTTTAGGCGATATTTGTATTGCTTCTCGAAAACAATATAAGTGTGAAGCAATTATTGAGAGTGTTAATAGAAAAAATCATTTAAAAGATAAAACTAAAAAAATTTATTCCCGTCAAATAGATGTTTACGATATTCCAGCTACAATAAATCTAATCAAACAAACTAATTCTCAAATAGTTATTAACCTTGCCACAGCATATGTAAATAAAGCGCTTTTAGAAGCTTGTATCCATGCCGGCGCCGCTTATATAGATACTGCTATATACGAAGATCCTAATAAACCTTGTGAAAATCCGCCTTGGTACGCCAACTATGAGTGGAAGCGTAAAGATGAATGTAGAGAAAAAGGAATTACTGCTATTTTAGGCGCTGGATTTGATCCCGGAGTAGTCAACGCCTATTGCGCTTTAGCAGTCCGGCATCATTTCGATATAATCGATACTATCGACATAATGGATGTTAATGCCGGAAACCACTGCAGATATTTTGCCACTAATTTTGACCCTGAAATAAATTTTAGAGAGTTCATAAAAGTTTGGACTTGGATTGACCGAAAATGGGTAATGGAAAAAGTTCATTCTATAAAAAAAGTCTACGATTTCCCGGTTGTAGGAGAACAGCCTATTTATTTAAGCGGACATGATGAGCTGCATTCTTTATCAAAGAATATTGACGCTAACAGCATTAGATTTTGGATGGGTTTCGGTGACCATTATATAAATGTCTTTACGGTCCTTACTAAGCTGGGGCTTACTTCAACAAAGCCTGTTGTAACCGCTGAAGGGGTCGAAGTAGTACCTTTAAAGGTTTTAAAAGCTGTTTTACCCGATCCTCTTTCTTTAGCTCCTAATTATACAGGTAATACCTGTATTGGAAATCAGATTCGGGGAACAAAAGACGGTAAAAATAAGGAAATTTTTATTTATAACACTTGTGACCATGCTCAATGCTATAAGGAAGTAGAATCTCAAGCTATTTGCTATACTGCCGGCGTTCCTCCAGCCGCGGCAGCTATGCTTATAGCTGAAGGCACCTGGGACGTGAAAACTATGGTAAACGTTGAAGAATTAAATCCTGATCCTTTTATCGATTTACTAAATACAATAGGGTTACCTACGGAGATTCGGGAAACAGCGTTAGCACTATAGGAAATTAAAAAATAAATAATTTATTTCTTGCAAAAAAAGCTAATTTGTGTTATAAAAGTTTGAAATTGTTTAAAGGGTTATTTTTTTATGTTATATAAAAAAGAAAAAATAAAAAGTAAGGATGGTGACTCAAGAATATCGGACGATTAATGAATGCATAGACTGCGCGAAGGTTTGCCGGGCAAGCAAACCTTTTAGATTACTAATTTTACCCCGTTATGAATTCTATTTCTAACGGGGTTTATTTTTATTATCGAGTATCGAGGATCGAAAATAAGGAGGTGGTCAAATGGCAAAAAAAGTGTTTGGTTACGAGTTAGTTATGAATCTTTGTGATTGTGATAAAGACATAATATCTTCTAAAAAGAAATTACAGGAATACACTGATAAATTATGCGAATTAATAAAAATGGTAAAATACGGCAAGACCTTACTTCCTTATTTTGGAGAGAAAGCTGCTTTTACTAAGGGGTACTCATTAGTGCAGTTAATAGAAACTAGCTCTATAACCGGGCACTTTTCTGAATTTTGGGGCACAGCATATCTTAATATTTTTTCTTGTAAAAAATATGACCATATCATAGCCAAAGAATTTACCCGTAAATTCTTTAAAGCTAAAAAAATGACCTCCCGGCTGCTTATTCGTTAAAGGTTAAAATCCCAAATTTCAATTCCAAATGAATCTCATGCTGAAACAAAGAATTCTTTGTTTGGAATTTGATTATTGGAATTTATTTGTAATTTGGAATTTTTAATAAATAAACCTTTCGGTAACTGCGGCAAGAGTTTTTCTTTTAACTGCGCGAAAGAAACTTCTTTAGAAAAATAAAAGGTTGTTTCTATTTCCCCTTTTACTCCTAATTTTAAGGCTTTCCTGAAACTAATTTTAACCCGGGAATTAAAGCCCTGAGTATAATAAAGAGGTAAATCCGCTCTCCTGAGCGCCCTTTCCAGAATATGGAATATATCTAATTGAGAGAAATAAACCATCTCCCCTGTCTTGTAAATAATTATCTTTAAAGAATATTTAGTAATTTCCATTCTCGTTTTAACCTTCAGCGCCGCTTATTCAAAAGTCAAAAAAGCACAACCTACGTTTTTTATAATATTATATAAAGCACAAACAAGCCAAGATACCTGTGGGATAATTGTTCGCGACATTTAATGTCAAAATTTGGCCCGTTTTTGATTCTTTTTATCAGGTATCAAGAATCGAGCATTGAGTATCCGTACTTATAAATGACCAAGGATAATTATCTGTTTTTGCGTCTAAGTAAAATCTGTAATCTATGCCTTCCTCCTCCATTGCCTGTTTCCAGGTATCCCAGCAAAAATGTTCCGCGTGGGCATCAAACTTCGCACCCTTAATAAAGGCGCGATAGATAACTGCTGAAAACTTTCTATCAGCTCGGGAAATAACCGCCTCTAAAATACTTTTTTCAGTAAAAGACGTAAGAACTCTTATATTTGTATTGTGCCGGACATTTCTTAGAATAACCCTCCGCTTAAGATTTAAAACCTCAGCACTATCCATTTTTGCTTCCTGCCAAATCGAAAAAGGCTTAGGTATAAATATGTTTACGCTAGCGTTTATGGAAAGCCGGCTATTTTTATTTAATCTATCTAAAAATTCCCCTATAGAGAGTAAATCTTCTTCATTTTCCTCAGGAAAACCGAACATAAAATAAGTTTTTAAACGTTTTATCTTTAAGGAGCGTAAAATATTGGCTGCTTCAAAAAGCTTATTTAAGTCAATTTTTTTATTCAATTTTTGGCGTAAAGGCTCGTTAGCGGCTTCGGCCGCCACTGTTAAGGAAGTTTTTTTAAGGGGAATTAGTTTTTTATACAGCCGGCCGATAACGTCATCTATCCTTAAAGACGGCAGAGACAGCCCTATATGTTTTTCCTTAAAATAGCTATAGATTAAATCAATAATATTTTCAATATCAGAGTGATCCGAGGCTGAAAGAGCAAGAAGCGAAAAATTTTCATAGCCGCTATTTTTATAAATATGTTTTATTATTTCCTCTATTTTTTTAAGCGGTTTTTGGCGGTAAGGATGATAAGATGCTCTTGCTTGGCAAAAAACACATTGGTTAGGGCAGCCTCTGGCGATTTCAATTTGTGAGCGGTCATGAATTATTTGAGTATGGGGTGTAAGCCATTTTAAAGGGTAAAAAGCGGTTTCTAAGTTTTTTACAGTTACTCTTTTCAAAGGGAATAAGGCCTTAGAATATTTTCTTTCGAAATAGTAATAGTTATTCTTTAAGGTTACCGCGTAAAATTTAGGTACATAAAACCCTTCTATTTCGCTAAGAGCCTTTAATCTTTCTTCTTTATACTTATATTTTCTCAGAACTTCAATGAATTTATCGGAAGTTTCTTCAAACTCGCCCAAAAAAAACACATCTATAAAGTCAGCTAAAGGTTCAGGATTGGCAATACCTCCGCCTAAGACAATCATTTTTTTTCGTTCACAAGCTTTTAACGGCACACCTCCAAGGCTTAAGATATTAAGAAAATTAGTAAAATTAAGTTCAAACCCTAGATGAACGCCTAAGATGTCAAATTTGTTTAGAGCGGTTTTTGTTTCTAAGGAAAATAGTTTTTTTCTTTGTTCGCGTAAAAATTCTATAAAGTCTAATCCCGGCATAAAAACTCTTTCACAAACAGTGTCAGGATATTTGTTCAAAAGGCCGTAAATAATTCTTATACCTAAGTTAGACATACCTATTTCGTATAAATCAGGATAAGAAATGCAAATTTTTATCCGGCCCCAATGAGATTTTTTTACAACATTCCACTCATTGCCGATATAACGCTGAGGTTTCTGAAATTGCGCGAAATTCATTCTTTCGATCCTTGGCCCTCGATGTTTGTTTCTTGATCCTCGATTTTTTACGAGTATCGATTATCTAGTATCGAGAATCTAAAATTACCTGTGTTTACGGCAGATATTAAAAAATATTCCCATAAGAATAAAGCCGACTAAAAGGTTTGTTCCTCCGTAGCTTAAAAAAATCAAGGGTAATCCTACCACAGGTAAAATGCCTAAAGTCATTCCAATATTAACAAATATATGAAGAAAGAATAGTAAGCTTATGCCTAAAGATAAAAAGTAAGCAAAAGAATCCCTTAGATTCTCGGTTTTTTGCAGGATTTTTTTAAGAATTAGCCAGTAAATTAAAATAAGAAATAACGAGCCGAAGAATCCCCACTCCTCAGCAATAACAGTAAAAATAAAATCAGTATGACGTTCAGGAAGAAAATTGAATTGATTTTGAGTTCCGGCAAGAAACCCTTTGCCAATAAGTTTTCCTGAACCAATCGCTATTTTTGATTGAATTATAGTATATCCTGAGCCTAAGGGGTCTATGTCAGGATTTAGAAAAACTAATAGCCTTTTCTTTTGATAATCTTTTAACGATTTTAAGGCAAAAGGAGAAAACATAAGCCCCGCTATAATAATCCATACAAAATATAATTTATTTAACTTAGAAAAAAACCCCATAATAAAAAATAAAAAGACAATAATTAGAGCAGTACCTAAATCCGGCTGTTTAAAAATAACAAGGGCATTAAGCAAAACCAAGCCTAAGGGAATTAGGAAACCGCTAAAAAAGTTATTTTTTCTTGCCTGAGAAAAAAATCTTGCCAAAATTATTATTGTTGTAATTTTAGATAATTCTGAGGGCTGAAAAGTTACTCCGAATACTGATAGCCAGCGTTGAGCGCCCATTGCTGTTTTTCCAAAAATAAATACCGCGGCAAGCAAACTTAAATTTAGGCCGTAAAGCAAGTAACTTAAACCAAAATAAAAGCGGTAGTTTATAAAAGAAAAAAGTATCAGCATAACCCAGGAAATAATAAACCATATAATTTGTTTATTCAGAATGGAACTTCCGATAAATTCTCCTTCCTGATGAAGGCTGCTGTATATAGCAAATAAGCTTAGCAAGTTTAAGAAAATTAAACAAACCGTAATAATTTTTAAATCAGTTAGCCTTATTCTCAGTTTTGTTAAAATAAACATAGTGATTGTAGTTTGTTGTTAGTAGTTAGTGTAAAAATTGTATTCTTTCTGCATGAACTACGAACTATCATCTAAAAGATTATTTTCTTTTACTTTTCTTAAAAAATAATAGGCAACTTTTACCGCTTCAAAGCTTGAACCGCCGTTTTCTAAAAACACGCAAATAGTATAAGTTTTATCTTTGTAAGGGAAAAACCCTACAAACCAGCTATGAGATTTACCTTTGGTTTGAGCAGTGCCGGTTTTGCCGGATATTTCTAAGTTTAGTTTTTCCAGAAGATGAGCTGTTCCATCACTAAATTTGACTGCTCCGCGCATCCCTTCTTTTATAGTTTTTAAATTTTTATTATTTATGCCTAAAGGAGTTTTATTGGATAATCCCGAATCAATATTATCTATTTTTTTAATTAAACGCGGAGTAACTAAATAGCCTCCGTTGGCAAAAGCATTTATAGCTACGGTAATTTGAAGAGGGGTTATAGACATAAAGCCCTGGCCGATAGAAAGATTAAGTGTATCGCCGGTCCACCAATTGTGCTTAAGCGTTTTTTGTTTCCATTTGACTGTTGGCACAAATCCTTCTTTTTCATAAGGCAGGTCTATTCCGCTAAGAGAATCGAGCCCGAATTTTTTTGCCCAATGGGAAATTATATCAGGTCCTAACAATAATCCTAAATTATAAAAATAAATATTACAGGAATGAGCTAAGGCGTTAACTAAGTTTTGCTCCCCATGAGTGCTCCAGCAATGAAATTCAGCCGCTTCAAATTTTAACTGTCCCGAACAAAAGAATGCCTTTTCTTGGGTTATCTTTTTTTCTTCAAGAGCGGCTAAACTCAGAATAGGCTTAAAAATAGAGCCTATAGGGTATGCTGACTGTAAGGCTCTGTTAAGAAGAGGGCTTTCTTTGTCAGTTAAAAAAGTATTTATATTTTTTCCTTCAATGAAACGATTAGGATCATAAGCGGGATAAGAGCATAGAGAGGTTATTTCTCCGCTATCTGAGTCCATAAGAATAACTGCGCCCTTCTTACCCTTAAGAGATTCCCAGGCGCTTTCTTGGATTCGGGAATCAACAGTTAGATGAATATCTTTTCCTCTTAAAGGCATTTGTTTCCCTAAGAAACCAACTGTTTTTCCTTTCGCGTTTACTTCTATTAAATCTCCTCCGTCTTCCCCATTAAGATATGTATCATAGTATTGTTCTATTCCTGAAAAACCTACGCGCTCTAAAGGAGTATAGCCGTATTTTTTTAGTTTTTCATAAAAAGAAGCTGCTTCTTTAACATATCCGATAATATGGGCAAATTGATAGCTTAAGGGGTAATATCTTGTGGGCTGAGGGTTTATTAAGATAGTATCGCCGAAATTCTCCTTAAGTTTTAAAGCTGTGGTTTTATCAATATCAATAAGTATATTCACAGGGCTGAAACGGCTTTTTAAATTTTTATTGTAATTATTGTTTATCAGTGAAACATCCCTGCCTAAATAATCGCTTATTTCCTTAAATAAATAATCTTTTTTATTCTTCAGCTGATGAGGAATAACGCTAATATTAAAATTAGCTTTATCGTAAGCGATTAGAACACCATTTTTATCCACAATAGAGCCTCTTGGCGCCCGTAAAGGAATAACCCGGACATAATTATTTTTTGCCCGTTGAAAATAATACTCACCTTTGGTAATCTGACAATAAAATAAAGTTAAGATAAGCAGGAAAAAACCGCAAAAATATATTTTTCGCAATAATTCTGTTGAAAAACTTAAATTAAATTTTTGAGAAGTGATTTTATATTTTTGCATATTGAAAATTAAAAACGGCTGTGTTTTACGGTTTCTAAGGGAGTGGGGGCCGCGTCTTTATTCAATAAATGATTTAAAAGAAAATAGGCTAAAAGAGATTGAATAATGAAATTAAAAGAAAAATAAGCTAAAAATATTCTGCTATAAACAGAATTAAAGCAGACATGGATGAATAAACAAACTACTACTATTACGCTTTTCGCGGCACGGGCATAAAATTCTTTTCCGCTAAACCCCGTTAGATGCTTACTATCTAACGAGATAAAAGCAAAATGAGTTAAAAGATAACGGGAAAAAAAACAGATTACCGGTAATTCTATTAAATAAAAAGGTTTTGAGCCTATAACGAATAAATCTTTAAGGTAGCCGAACAGCAGGCTCATAACAACAGGTTCCCAACCTTTTTTATTTAAAGAAACAAAGATAACGCCTAATAGAAGAAATTCCACTGTTAGAGCGGCGCCCAAGGGTTTGAGCAGGTCAATAAGGAAAAGAATAAAAAGAATCATTAGAATATTTTTACTCAATAATAAAAACTTGATCAAAAAAATAATCCTGAAATAACAAGGTTACATCGATGTCGCAAAATAAACTGCTAGGGTTTTGGCTAACTTTCTTTACCTTACCGATGCTAATAGCTGAAGCTGAGGAACCGGCCCTTAGCCAAACTTCATCCCCTGATTTTATTTTTTCATCAGCTTCTATATATAAAATTTTCGCGCCGTTAATATTGCCCTTAAGTAAACCAGTTTTATTTTCTCCCACAAATACCGGTAAGTTAAAATTAGGGTCATTAACCAGATCTATGCGGCAATACTTATCTTGAACCTCAACAATTTTGCCTAAAAGATTACCCTCTTCATTAACAGCGAAAAGGCCTTTCTTCAGATTTTTGCCGACAGGACAGCTTATTATTACTGATTTATGCCATTGTGAAGGCGAAAAAGAGATAATTTCAACTACAGTTAAATTTACCCCTCCTCTTTCTTTAAAATTAAGAGCTTTTTTTAGTTTTTCATTTTCTTCTTTTAGGCGTTTAAGATTATTAAGTTCTATATTAATTAAAAGATTATGCCTTTTTAGTTTCTTTATTGTTAGGGAAGAATTATCGGGTATGGCGGAAAATTGTTGTGAAAATATTATTAGAAAATTTTGAATAGTAGATTTAAAAGGCAGAAAAATCAGCAAGGCCGATAGAAGTATTACGGATAAAGGTTTAAGTTTTATGTTAGAAGGAAGATACAAGGGAAAGTTTTTTTAGGAATTTAGGTTCTTCTAAAATTTTTCCTGTGCCTAAGGCTACAGCAGTCAAAGGGTCCTCGGCAACAAAACAAGCTAAACCGGTCTCTTCGGAAATTAGCTTGTCTAAGCCCCTTAATAATGCTCCGCCTCCGCAAAGGACTATGCCTCTTTCTATTAAATCAGCAGCTAACTCCGGAGGTGTGCGTTCTAAAGTGACTTTTGTTGCTTCGAGGATCTCTCTTAAGGGCAGTTCTAAGGCGCTTCTTATTTCCTCTGAGTTTGCTACTATGAATTTAGGCAGGCCGGTAATTAAATCTCTGCCGCGTACTTCTATGGTTAATTCTTCAGGCATGGGCCATGCCGAACCTACTTTAATTTTTATTGCTTCAGCGGTTCTTTCTCCAATCATAAGATTGTAATTTTTCTTCATATGCTCAAGAATCGCGTCATCCATTTCATCTCCGCCAACTCTAATAGACTTAGCGTAAACAATACCGCCTAACGAAATAACAGCTATTTCCGTAGTTCCTCCGCCAATATCAATAATCATATTTCCTTGAGGTTCGGCAATAGGAAGCCCTACCCCGATAGCGGCAGCAATAGGCTCTTCAATCGGTATTACTTCCCGAGCTCCGGCTCTATGAGCTGAATCTTTTACCGCTCTCCTTTCTACTTCAGTAATACCCGAAGGAACAGCTACTACGATGCGCGGGCCTATAATAAATCTTCGAGGATAAGCCTTCTTAATAAAATACCTTAGCATTTCTTCAGTCACTCCGAAATCAGCAATAACTCCGTCTTTCAAAGGCCGTATAGCAACAATACTGCCGGGAGTTTTACCAAGCATACGTTTAGCCTCTTCTCCTACTGCTAAAGGGACTCCAGTGTCTTTATAGATAGCAACTACAGAAGGTTCACACAGAACAATGCCTTCGCCCCTTAAATATACCAGAGTAGTAGCAGTACCTAAGTCAATGCCTATATCACTGGAAAAAGCGCCTAAAAGGTTATTAAAATGTTTTGAAATTAAATTCCAAAATTTCATCATATTTACAATAATAACAGAGTCTTTATAAACTGTCAATGATTTTCAATACTCGATACTCTATACACGATAGTTCGTAAAAAATCGAGTTATCCCGTAAGCATCAAGCATCCAGTATCCAGTATCGAGCATCGAGTATCTAGCATCGAGTATCGAGTATCTATCATCGAGCATCCAGAACTGCTCCAGTTGATGCTGAAGTTACCATCTTTGAATAGCGGGATAGATATCCGGATTTAACTTTAGGGGGTAATATTTTTATCGTTTTTTTTCTATTTTCAATTTCAGCTGTAGATAATTTAGCCTCAATTTTTCTTCCGGGAATATCAATCATAATATCATCCCCGTCTTTTAAGTAAGCAATCAAGCCTTTGTCAGCTGCTTCAGGAGAAATATGCCCTATACATGGGCCGCGGGTTCCGCCGGAAAAACGGCCATCAGTAATCAAGGCAACTTCTTTATGTAAGTCCATACCTATTATCGCGCTGGTTGGAGATAACATTTCTCTCATTCCCGGCCCTCCGCTCGGGCCTTCATAGCGAACTACTATAACCGTACCTTTTTGTATTTTTTTCCCTAATATCGCTTTCATCGCGCTTTCTTCAGAATTGAATACCCTCGCTTTGCCGCAAAATTTTAGCATATTGTCGTCTACAGCGGATTGTTTGACTACAGATCCTTGAGGAGCTAAGTTTCCGTACAGTACAGCAATACCTCCCTTTTTATGGCAAGGATTATTTAACGGCCTGATTACATCTTGGCCGTAGATTATTGCTTCTTTAGCTATAGTTTTTATTTGTTTTCCGCAAACAGTGGGATTTTCTTTTATTTTGGCTAAAAGCCTTTTTAATACTGCTGGAATTCCGCCGGCATAATCAAGGTCCTCCATAAAATAATCGCCGCCAGGGCGCAAATCTGAGATATGTGAAGTGTCATTGCTTATTTTATCGAAATCTTTCAAATTTAAATCTACTTTTGCTTCATGGGCGATTGCCATAAGATGTAAAACTGTATTAGTTGAACCGCCTAAAGCCATGTCAACTCTGATAGCGTTTTCTAAAGATTTCTTATTCACTATATCTCTTGGCTTTATATCATTTTTAATTAGCTCTATAATTTTTTGTCCGCTCTCGTAAGCAATTCTGGTTTTCCGGTTTAATACTGCCGAGGTTGCCGCGCAATAAGGCAAAGATAAACCTAAGGTTTCAGTTATGCAGGCCATAGTATTAGCAGTATATAATCCTTGGCATGACCCGCAGGAAGGACAAGCTTCAACTTCCAAAAGACGGCGCTCATCCTCATCAATTGCTCCAGCCTTAAACCTGCCCACAGCTTCAAAAGTATCTCTTACTAAAGAAAGCCTTTTTTTACCCTGACGGCCTGAAAGCATTGGCCCGGCAGTTACAGCAATCGTAGGTATATTCAGCCTTAACGCTCCCATAATCATTCCCGGAGTTATTTTATCACAATTAGTGAGTAAAATTAAACCGTCTAAAGCGTGGGCTCCGGCAACACTCTCTATAATATCGGCTATTAATTCTCTTGAGGGCAAAGAATATTTCATTCCGCTATGCCCCATGGCAATACCGTCACATATTCCGGGAACGCCAAAAATAAAAGGAGTTCCTCCACTATTTTCAATACCTCGCTCAATATAGCGTTCTAAACCGCGCATATTGATATGGCCGGGAATAATATCACTGAATGATGAAGCAATCCCGACAAAAGGCCTTTTCATATGCGACGAATGCAGCCCTGTTCCATAAAGCAACGCCCTGTTAGGCATTCTTTCCAAACCTTTTTTTACTTTATCAGAAAGCATCTCCCCTCCTTTCTATAAAAATATTAAAAATCAAAATGTAAATATCAAAATGACAAATTAAAATTCAAAATTAGTGATAATTCCTATTTTAATTTTTACATTGTCATTTCGCATTTTGATATTTAATTTTTTATTTTGTTTTAATCTGCTCTTTCCAACACGCCTAAATCTTTTTCTTCTTTTAGAAAATCTTCCTTTTTCTTAGCTACTGCCGTAATCTTGATATATTTGTCAACCGCTTCTTTAGTATTTTTTATGTTTAGTTTATCGAATAGAAAAGAAAATTCACTTTCCAGAACAGAAGCAATTTTTTGCCGTACTTCCATAGGTAAGGAATAGATTTCTTTTTTAAACGGCCCAAAAGCTTTTTTTCTTGTTTTATATATGAATTGGTCGGTAGTCCAACTTTCTTTTTTTTCATTAGCGCAATTTTTATGCAGCCAGGCGTAAATTTTCTCTTTCAAAGGAAGAGGCAGATAGTCGTAAACTATATTTTGAAATTGAGTAGCTAAATGAATTTCGGCGCAGCCTATTTCAGAAAAATGATGAAAAGCTTCATTAGGTAAAGTAGAAGCTCCATGCTGAACCGCGCCAGCCATAGCATAGTCTTTTCTGGCAATTTCAGAAAGATTTTTTAAAGTATCAAAATCTATGCTTACTTTTGCTATTGAGCCGTCAGGCAAGACTACTCCTCCATGACTGGTTCCGGTTTGAATACTTATTTTTGAAATACCTTTAACAGAACCGATTTCCTGTTTGTATCCTTGCATGTAAGCTTTAAGTTCTTCCGGGGTAGAATTTTTTCCGCCAACTTCCCCAATTTCTCCGCCGATAGACACTTCAATGCCTTGAGGCTGAAGCTCCCGTATATATTTTGTAAGCTGAGAACATACTTCGCAGTTAAGCTTTTGCTGCTCCTCTAAGGTAGGTTTTTCTAGATCTACAAGGGTTGAGGTATCAATATCAATATTATAAAAAGAAGATTCAATAGACTCTTTTATTAAGTTTTTTAACTGATTAACTTCCTTTTCGCTATTTTCCAAATAATTTTTGGCTTTAACTTGAAAATGGTCGCCTTGAATAAAAATTGGCCCCTTATACCCTTCTTTTAAGGCAGCCAGCATAATCACTGAACAATATTCTGTTGGCCGTTGTCCAGTGTAGCCTATCTCGCTTTTAGCGATTTCAAAGATAAAAGCTCCGGCGTTTATTTCTCCAGCAGCTCTAAAAACAGCTCTTACCAAGTCAAAGGTAAGCATTCTTATGTTCATAGCTGGAACTGTCCAGCCTCCGATAAGTTTTTTACCCATTGCTTCATATAGGCCTTGAATAGAAGAAGGAACTACTCCTAACTGTATACCCGCGCTATAAGCAGCCCAACAGCAAAGCCTTTTTAAGTGAAGGTTATCAGTTAAAACTATAGTATCTATAAGATTATCAATTATTGTTTCCCGAAAAATTTCAGGATTTTTAATTATAACTTTTCCATTTTCTTCGATTAACGCCTCATTATTTAAAATTTGGCTATCGTTAGTATAAACCATACTTACCTCCTCGCTTCGCTCAGCATTGCAAAATGCAAATTTAACAATTAGCAATGCAAAATGTTAAAAACACCTTAATTCTCTTTCATTTTAAATTGCTAAATGTTAATTGATAATTGATCATTGATTCGTATTTTTTTCAGGTCAAAATTTTAATTAACCTATAATATTCCTCCACCTCTATATCTTTAGGCTTGAGCGCTTCGGATAAATTAATAGTTGCCAGTTTATTATTCTTTATAGTAACATATTTTCCGGTTTGCCCTTTCCGCAAAATTTCAAAGGCGTAGTTAGCGTAACGCGCGGCAAGAATTCTGTCAAACGCGGTAGGCCTTCCCCCTCGTTGAATGTGGCCTAAGACAACTTCTCTGGTTTCAAGGCCGGTTCTGTCATTAATTTGTTGAGAGATATCCGCTGCTTTAGCTTTACCTTCAGCAACAATAATTATCCAGCTAATTTTACCGCTAATATTACCTTTTACAATATCTTTACAGATATTTTTTATATTAAAATTTTTCTCGGGAAGTAAAACCTCTTCACATCCTCCGGCCAAAGCTGTTCTTAAAGCTAAGTAACCGCAATCACGGCCCATAACTTCTACTACAAAAATCCTTTCTAAAGAATCAGCTGTATCTCTTATTTTGTCTAAAGCGTCTACAGCTACATTTACGGCAGTGTCAGCGCCTATCGTCATATTTATACCGCGAACATCATTATCAATAGTTGCCGGCACTCCCACAACTGGAATAGAATATTTTGAAGCAAGGATATGAGCGCCGGTTAAGGTTCCGTTTCCGCCCATTATAATTAGGCCGTCTATCTTATTTTCTTTTATAGTTTTAACTGCTTGACGCTGGCCTTGAACAGTGCGAAAACGTTTTGAACGGGATGTTTTTAATATAGTTCCGCCTAAGTTAATTATTCCTGAGACAGAACGCCGGTCAAGAACCTTCATATCTCCGTTGATAAGGCCTTCATACCCCCGGTATATACCTAGAACCTCTATTCCGTAGACGGAAGCGCTGCGCACCACAGCTCTAATCCCAGCATTTATCCCCGCGCAATCACGAGTTAATATACCTATACGCTTCATATTGATTTTCCCCTCGCTTCGCTCGGCATTGCAAAATAAACAATTAGCAATTAGCAATACAAAATGCAAGAATCATTTTAACTTTCTTTCATTTTAAATTGCTAATTGTTAAATGATAATTGCTAAATTCAAAATGTTAGGTTCCTTCCTGCCAGCTGGAAAGATATTTTTCCTGCTCAGGAGTTAGTTTATCTATTTTTACTTCAAGAGATTCCAGCTTAAGCCTAGCTACTTCATAATCTATATCGTCAGGAACCTTATAAACTTTATTTTCTAATTTATCTTTATTCTTGGCGATATATTCACAGCTTAAAGCTTGGTTAGCAAAACTTAAGTCCATCACTTCAGCTGGATGGCCTTCAGCACAAGCTAAATTAACCAGTCTTCCTTCACCTAAAAGATAGATGCGTTTTTTACCTTCTAAGGTATACTCTATTACTAAAGGTTTAACTTCTTTTTTACCCACAGCTATTTTTTCCAGGTTCTTGATATCAATTTCTACGTCAAAATGTCCGGAATTAGCTAAAATAGCCCTATCTTTCATTAAAGGAAAATGTTCTTTAGCTATAACATGGATATCTCCGGTAAGAGTAATAAAAATATCGCCTATTCTTGCCGCTTCATTCATAGGCATAACTCTAAATCCATCCATAACCGCTTCCAAGGCTTTTAAAGAATCGATTTCGCAAACAATTATATTCGCGCCCAAGCCTTGAGCTTTTTTAGCCGCGCCCCTGCCGCACCAGCCATAACCGCAGATAACTACTGTTGTTCCGGCAATCAATTTATTTGTAGCTCTAATTATTCCGTCAAGGGTGGATTGTCCGGTTCCGTAGCGGTTATCAAATAGATGCTTAGTATAAGCATCATTTACGGCAATTATGGGATATAAAAGTTTACCTTCTTTTTCTAAAGCTTTCAAGCGAATTACTCCTGTTGTTGTTTCTTCTGTGCTAGCCCAAGGTAATTGGACTTTTTGGCCTAAGCCGGCGCGCTTATGGATAGTTGAAACTAAATCAGCTCCATCATCAAGAGTTATTTGAGGATTAGCCGAAAGCACTGAATCAATATGATTATAGTAAGTTTTATTATCTTCAGCGTTTATAGCAAATACTTCTATTCCATAATCATAGACTAAAGAAGCAGCTGTATCATCTTGGGTAGATAAAGGATTAGAAGCGCAAACCAATGTCCGGGCTCCGGCCGCTTTTAAAGTAACAGCTAAAGCCGCGGTTTCAGTAGTAACGTGAAGGCAGGCTCCTATAGTTAAGCCTTGAAGAGGCTTTTCTTTTTCAAAACGTTGGCGGATATGCTCTAAAACAGGCATACGCTTAATTGCCCATTCAATCCTTTTCCGGCCTACATCTTTTAAACTCTTATCTTTAATGTCACAATTTTCTTTTGTGTCACAATTCATTAAAACTCCTCCCTTTTGCGATCTCTGTAATTTTTTTTACGGCTTCCGCGATTGTACTATTTAATAGTTTTTTTTAGTTCCTCAGCTTTATCTGTATTTTCCCAAGTAAAGCCCTCTTCTTCTCTGCCAAAATGCCCGTAAGCGGCAGTTTTAGTATAAATAGGGCGCAAGAGCCTAAGATGATTAATTATTCCTTGAGGCGTTAAAGGGAAAATTTGACGTATTGCTTCAGATATTTTGATTTCGTTTACTTTGCCTGTGCCAAAGGTATCAACCAAAATCGAAACCGGTTCAGCCACGCCAATACAATAAGCAAGCTGTATTTCACATTTCTCAGCTACGCCGCTAGCCACTACATTCTTAGCAATATATCTTGCCATATATGACGCGGATCTATCTACTTTTGTAGGATCTTTACCTGAGAAAGCTCCTCCGCCATGGCGGGCAAAACCACCGTAAGTATCTACCATTATTTTTCTTCCGGTTAAACCGGTATCAGCAACCGGCCCTCCCACTTCAAACCTGCCGGTAGCGTTTATGAGTATTTTTGTATTAGAGTCCATCAATTCCCCGGGTGCAATATAATTAACAACTAATTTTCTAATATCTTCTTTTAAATCTTCTGTTCTAACATCTTTAGCGTGATGAGCCCCTATAATTATAGTATCAATTCTTTTAGGCTTAGAATTTTCATATTCAACAGTAACCTGAGACTTTCCATCAGGCCGTAAATATCTTAGAATACCGCTAACTCTAAGCTGAGAAAGCCTATGCACCAATTTATGCGCGAGCATAATCGGTAAAGGCATAAGCTCTTTAGTCTCGTTAATAGCATATCCGAACATAAGCCCTTGGTCTCCTGCTCCTCCTGTATCAACGCCCATAGCAATATCCGGGGATTGTTCTTGTATGGCAGTGATAACTCCGCAGCTTTCATGGTCAAAACCAACAGCAGGGTCATTGTAGCCTATTTCTCTAAGAGTATTTCTTACGATTTTAGGGATTTCAACATAGCAAGTTGTTGATATTTCCCCAGCGACAAAGACTAATCCTTTAGTAGTTAAAGTTTCACAGGCAACTCGCCCTTTAGGGTCATTAGCCAATACAGCGTCTAATACCCCGTCAGAAATAATATCGCATACCTTATCAGGATGCCCTTCAGTTACGGACTCAGATGTAAAATAATTCTTCATTGTCCTACCTCCTCTTCATTAGTGTTGCTGATCCCAGCTTTTTCTTTATTAATATCACTATCTTGCTCAACATCAGATGTTGTCAGCGTTTGATGTTTAATGTTTTCAGGCCCCTTATTTTGTTCCGCCAAAGTAACAAAATCTTCTAACCTGGGTAAATCTTTTAGCGAATTTAAACCAAAGTATTCTAAAAACTTAGCTGTAGTCGCGTAAAGAAACGGCCTGCCCACAACGTCTTTTCTTCCGGAAATTTTTACTATATCCGCGTCAGTTAGCTTTTTCATTACCCCATCTACGTTAACACCTCTTATAGTTTCTATTTCTACTCGAGTAATGGGTTGTTTATAGGCTATTATTGCTAAAGTTTCTAAAGAAGCAAGGGAAAGTTTTTGTTTATTTCTTTCTTGAAGCATTTTCTTAACCCAAACTTCATTCTCAGGAGAAGAACACATTTGATACCCTCCGGCAACCTTAACAATACATAACCCTGAACCTCGATCGCTATATTCAAGAATCAAATCACTGATCATATCTTCAATATCTTTCTTATCTACTTCAAGAATCTGGGCTAATTCTCCGGATATTATAGGTTTTTCGTTAATAAATAATAAGGCTTCAGCCGCGGATTTTATTTTTTCTTTCTCCATACCCCTCTCTATTAATTTAATGATAACGGGCGGACAGCCGTCCGCCCCTACTAAATATTCCTATTTTCTTTGACGGTAAATTTCATTAAGAAGTTCTTCAACTGTATCAACCTTTGGATTAGTCTCTAAGGCGTTCTTGATCATCTTTTCAGCTTCTGAGCTATTATACTGCAGGCGCTTTAAAATCTTTTTTGCTTCTTCTAATATTTCTTTTTTCTGAGGAGCAGCTTGATGTTCGCCTTCTTTTATAAGAGCAAATCGGCCTACCTTTCCTTGAAGGTGAGCGATAATTTGTTTTGCTCTTTGCTTCCCTATACCCACAAGGCTGGTTAAAAAACTGATATCGCCTTCTTCTATAGCTTGAGCTATAATTGATATAGGTTTGTCAAGCGCCCGCAAAGCCGCCTTAGGGCCAACGCCTGAAACACTAATAAACTTTTCAAAGAAATCTCTTTCTAATTCATCAGAAAAACCGACCAAAACCGGAAAACCTCTATTTTTTTCTATATTAAAGTAATGATAAATAATTAATTTTGCTGTTTCTTCCTCTTTACTCAAACTCTGATATACTGTCTTTGGAATGTGTATCTCATAAGAAATTCCTTTAGATTCAAGCACAACACGATTCTCCTCTTTCCTAATTATTCTACCTTCAATCTGATAAATCATATCAATGAAACTTGGACTTTTCAAAGAAAAGTCCCTAGTTGATTTGAATTCCGAGCGAGGGTTGAGGTAAATTTCGAAGAAAGTTACCTCAACATCTTCCCGAGT
>JBDRIY010000014.1:0-4826 GCA_043815445.1 Candidatus Omnitrophota bacterium | reverse complement strand
CGCATGTCCAAAGGGCCTTCTTTTGAAAAGCTAAATCCTCTTTTAGGGTTATTCAATTGGTAAGTTGAAATTCCCAAATCAAACAAAAAAGCATCTACTTTAAGAATGCCTAAACTTTTTAAGATTTTGTCTAAATTAATAAAATCATCTTTTACTAAAGTAAATCTTCCTTTAAAAACAGCAAGCTTTCTCCCGGCAATTTCTAAAGAACTGTTATCTTTATCAATGCCGATCAAGGTTCCACTTTCCATCTGCTCAAGAAACTTAAAAGCTTGTGAACCAACGCCAACAGTACAGTCCACAACAATACCCTTATTTTTAACGTCTAGATGCTCAAGCACTTCCCTGTGCATTACAGGGTAATGATATTCTTCTACCATATTTTCCTTAGCTCCCTCTTTTATGCAAAGTTCTGAAACAACCATTTTACCCTAATATAATTAATTTTATAACCAGCGAACATACCCTATCGGGTACAGGCACCCTGGCGGGCACAGGCAAAGCCCGGCCCTAGTATAATTTATGACAAATTGTTTTTCTTGGATGTTTGGTACTGAGCCAAAGAATCTGTTAACGCTTTTTTGTCGTAAATCTGGCAGATATGAAACCCGGAAAAATCTAAGACTGATAAGCCTAAAAGGTCTTTCTTGTTCTCCTTGGCGCTTTTCGTTTTAGCTTTCTCAAGTTTAGAAAAACTGTTCATATTCACCTCCTTTAGCATCCTATTTATAGGATGCTTACGACTCGAAAAGATTCTCGGCCATTTCTTCAAAATTTTTCTTATTCTTATGGTAAAATTTATCCCAAAGATTCTTATCCCAAATTTCAATTCTGTCAGCTACGCCCACGATCATTACTTCTCTATTAATTTGAGCGAATTCCTTCAAATATCCGGGAAGTATTATCCGGCCTTGAGAGTCAATATCAGCTTCAGATGCTCCGCTAAAATATAAACGGTTAAAGAATCTCGACTGTTGTTTAGTAAAAGAAAGAGACTTTAGCTTCTCCTCCAAGCTAAGCCATGAATCTTGAGAATAAAGAGCAAGGCATCCATCAAGGCCGCGAGTGATAAAAAACTTTTTCTGCTTAAGAGTTTTTATCTTCTCCCGAAACTTTGCCGGCAGTATAAGCCTGTCTTTATTATCTAAGGTATGATTATATTCTCCGTACCACATTCCACTTTCCTCCACTTTGTCCCACAATATGAATATAGAACAATTTCCTTAGATTGTCAAGGTAATTTCGGAAATAAGTTCTTAAGATACAAGGAGTTGTGGCAAGGCCGGGGAAGGGACACTATATTTTGAGGTGATATAGGATAAATCTTTTTGAATAGCTCTTTTCAGCGAGCCTAAAGAAGAAAATTCATTCTCTTCTCTTATCTTTTTAATAAAGATAATCTCAATAGTTCTTCCTACAATATTTTTATTAAAATTAATAATATGGGTTTCAATAATTGTCTTTTTTGATTTTGTAACCGTAGGCCTTAGCCCTATATTAACTGCTGACAAAAATACCTTTTTGCCTACAGCTGTTAAAGCCGCGTAAACTCCAGTTTTAGGAATAATATAATCGGAACTAAAAATATTTGCCGTAGGGACTCCTATCTGTTTTCCTATTCCCTCTCCTTTAATTACTTTGCCTCTTAAAGAAAAGTTTCTTCCTAAAAAGCTTTTTACTTCCTTAAGTTTGCCTTCTTTTATAAGTTCTCTTATCAGAGAGCTGCTTATTACCTTTTTATTTTTCTTTTTCTTTTTTATAACCTGAAGCTCAAAATTATTTTTTAAAGAAAGTTTACTTAAATAACGCGCGCCGGCATGAGCTCCGTATCCAAACCGAAAATCCTCCCCAATAATCAACTCCTCTATTTTAAAATTTTCGCGGATATAACGGATAAAATTTTTCGCGGATAGCTTTAGCAAAGGATACCTGGCTTTTAAAAACCAGACACAATCTATTCCTAAAGATTCTAATAAAACAACTTTTTGTTGAGGGCAAGTTATGTAACCAAGAAATTTTTTCCGTATCCGGCGATTATGGCAGGCCGCGTTTTTATTTAAAAACTGTTGAGGAGGCATATCAAAGGTAATCACTAAAGGGGTCAGGCCTTTTTTTTCAGCCTGTTTTTTTAGCTTTCCCAAAATAAACTTATGCCCCAGATGAATCCCATCAAAAATACCGATAGTTGCCGCGTATCTTTTTTTCTTAGAAGGCAATTTTTCGCAAATGGCTTTCATTTAAATCTTCTAAAATAACAGCATCGCTTAATTTAAAAGGGCCGATGCTTAAACGCAGTATTTTTACTATATGAGCGCCGCAGCCAAGCTCCTCTCCAATATCTTCAGCAAGCTTTCTAATGTATGTGCCTTTAGAACAGCGGGCGCGAAATTCAACTAAGGGAAAATCTATATTCAATACTTCCAAGGAATGTATTGTAATTTTTCGGGGAAGCCTTTCTACCGTAATACCTCTGCGGGCTAAAGCATAAAGGCGCTTGCCTTTTATTCTTAAAGCACTTACCATAGGAGGGATTTGTTCTATCTCGCCTTTAAAAAAAGAAAAGGCTTTCCGGACAGCAGCTTCATCAATACCGCTATAATCACGCTCTTTAATAATTTTTCCTTGAGAATCACCGGTAGCCGTAACCTCTCCAAGTTTTAACACTCCTAAATACTCTTTATCAAAACTAACAAATTTAGGAAAAAATTTTGTATACTTTCCAACAAGCATAATTAAAAGCCCTTCAGCTAAAGGATCAAGAGTTCCGGCATGACCGACCTTTTTAACTTCAAGGCGCTGGCGCACAACATCAACTACATCGTGCGAAGTAATCCCCTTAGGCTTATTTACAAGTATTATTCCTTCTTTGTTTCTTTGCATAAAAAAGTCCAAATTCGAAATCCGAATATCAATGAATAAATCCGAAATCCGAAGCACGAAATTCAAAACAAACGAAAAAAAATAGAGAAAATTCGAAACGCTAATAAACTCAGTATCCGTTTAGAATTTCAAATTTCGGATTTGTTTCGAATTTCGTATTTCGAATTTATTTAATATATTTTCTCACAAAACCAATAACCTTATTCTCAACTTTATCTATACTCTCTTCCACGGTAGTTCCGCTTGCTTTTTTATGGCCGCCGCCGCCGAAAAATTTAGCGATTTCGTTTACATCAATGTAGGAACGGGAACGAAAATTTACCCGAGTCCTGCCGCTATTTACCTTTTTAAAAAGCAGAAAAACTTCAGGGCTTTTCAGCCGGCGCATTATGGAAAAAACTACTTCAGAAAGGTCATAAGGCCTCTCATCAATCTTAGCCATTACCGCCCAACATATTTTTTTATCAGGGCTAAATTTTAAAGAAGACATAACTTTTCCAATAAAATTTAAATCCCTCGGCTGACAAAGGCTATACAGATTATTATATATTTTATTGGGATGGATATCATATTTCATCAAATTAGAAACTATTTTATGAGTTGCTTCGCTAGTGTTAGAATAAACAAAACTTCCGGTATCAGTAAAAATTCCAGTATAAAGACAGAAAGCGATATTTTTATCCATAATTTTAAATTTTTCGCAAACTCTATAAAACATTTCAGAAGCTGAGGAAGCCCGCGGCTGAACCCAATTTATATCTCCAAAACAAGTATTACCAATATGGTGATCAATGTTAATAACACAATCAGCTTTGCTTAAGCTATCTTTAATTTTTCCTGCTCGGGAGGAATCTGAACAATCTAAAACTAAAGCAGTATCAAACCTTTTCTCTTGGACACTATTTTTTATAACTCCCACCGAAGGAAAAAATTGATAAATTACCGGAGTCCGGTCGTTGTTGCATATTACCGCTTTTTTCTTAAGTTTTTTAAGCAACAGATAAGCCGCAAGCTCAGAGCCTAAAGCATCACCTTCTAAATTTATATGAGCGGTGATAAGAAAGCTCTTACTTTCAGCTATCCTGTCCGCTATCTTCTTTATAATCTTCTGAGGCATCTTCCTCCTCCTTAACTTTCTCTATTGTTTTATAAAGGTCTACGCTATATTTTATGGAATTATCGGGAATAAAGTTTAATTGAGGCAAAAACTTAAGCCTTATGTTCTTACCTAATATACCCCTAATAAACCCTCTCATACTGCCTAAAACATCTTTTGCTTTTTTGTATTGGCTATCATCAAGCAGGCTGAAAAAAACCTTACTTTCCTGAAGATCAGCAGTAGTTTCTACTCTGGTTATAGAGAGAAAATCTAAGGCAGGATCATCAACCTCATGGCGGATTATCTTCATAAGTTGTTTTCTTAGTTCACTATTTATTCTTTCCATTCGTAAAGACATAATATCCTCGATTAATTATTCATAACCGGTTATTGGTGGACAATTATAACCTAAATATCTCTTGCTGGCAAGCTCTTCGATACCCGATTCTCGTTCCTTAATTCTCGATATTTTACAAACTATCGAGTATCGTGTATCGAATTATCGAGAACTGCTGTCAAATATCGTGCATCAAGTATCTATAATTTAATCTTCTGTTTTTTTAGATAATCTTTCAAAAATAACCTTTGCTTCTTTTATTTCTTCTTCTTTATCCTTCAAGCCTTTTTCTATTTTAGCATAAAGGAGCCTCTGAAAAAGTTTATTATACAAAGTTAAAGGCTTAAACCCTAATTTTTTAAAATCTTCTCCCCTAACCCTTAAATCAGTATCTTTTAGCTCATCTAAAAAATAATCAATATTTCTTCTTAAAATTTTTAGGGGATAGTAAGCGTAAAAGAAAATAATGCTCTCTATACTGTAAGGCTTAAGCCCTCGGTAAATAACCGC
>JBDRIY010000013.1:0-4213 GCA_043815445.1 Candidatus Omnitrophota bacterium | reverse complement strand
CTTTAAAAATTAGAGTGGCTGAAGCATTTTAAATTGGGAAGATAAAATAAAACAATCAAATGAATACGTATACTGGTTTAATAAATAGGTATAGGCAATATTTGCCTGTTACAGATAAAACTCCCGTAATATCTTTATCCGAGGCAGATACTCCTTTAATATTTTCGCCAAAGATTTCTAGGCGGTTAGGCTCTAACTTTAAGGTGTACTTGAAATATGAGGGGCTTAATCCTACCGGTTCTTTTAAGGATAGGGGGATGACTGTCGCAATTTCTAAAGCTAAGGAACATGGTGCTAAAGCGGTTATTTGTGCTTCAACTGGAAATACTTCAGCTTCAGCGGCGGCTTATTCTGCCCGAGGTAATTTGAAATGTGTTGTTGTTATTCCCCAAGGCGCTATCGCATTAGGCAAACTTGCTCAGGCGCTTGTTCATAACGCTCGTGTTGTTGCTATTCGCGGAAACTTTGACGAGGCTCTTACCATTGTAAGAAAAATTGCCGATAATTATCCAGTTGTTTTGGTTAATTCTATAAATCCTTATCGTATAGAAGGTCAAAAGACGGCGGCTTTTGAGATTTGTGATTTTTTGACAGATGCGCCTCATTTTCATTTTCTTCCCGTAGGTAACGCCGGTAATATAACGGCGTATTGGAAAGGATATAAAGAGTATTATTCATATCAAAAATCAAGCCGCCTGCCTCGTATGTGTGGGTTTCAGGCTAAAGGGGCTGCCCCGATAGTTAGAGGTAAGCCTGTTAAGGAACCTAAAACAATAGCTACAGCTATAAAAATAGGTAATCCGGCAAGTTGGCAGCAGGCATTAACTGCTAAAATTGAGTCAAAAGGATTAATTGACGCAGTTAGTGATAATGAGATACTTTCTGCCTATAAATTTTTAGCTTCTCAAGAGGGTGTGTTTGTTGAACCGGCATCAGCGGCATCGGTCGCAGGATTATTTAAGTTAGAAAAAAATGGATTTTTCGATGAATTCAAGAAAGAAGAAGTTATTATCGCCTGTACGTTAACAGGTCATGGGCTTAAGGATCCTCAAATTGCTATCAAAAATATAAAGTCTCCGCCAGTTGTCGATGTAGACGCGAAAGCAGTTTTGAAAGCCGCCGGCATGTGATAAGTTAGATACTGTTAAAACTTTTATAAAAAAGTCTGAAATTGCAATAAACAATTTCCAAATTACAAACAATAAATAAATGAAGAAAAAAGATAAAAAGATTTATAAATTAAGAATATTCTCGTTTGTATATTGTATATTCGGTATTGTGTATTGTTTGTAATTTAGATTTTGTAAATTGTTTATTTTGACAGAACCATAAGCTATACCAGGAGTTAAGAATGAATGATTTTTATCAGAAAGTTTCTGATGTTTTAGCAAAAATAGTAAAAGATGAATACGATATAGATTTGGCGCTTCCTTTTTGGGAGTTGCCACCTAAGCAGGAATACGGAGATTTATCTTCGATGGTCACTTTAAAGTTAGCGGCAAAAGTAAAAAAATATCCTTTAGATATCGCGGCTAAGATAAAGACTTTATTAGAGAAGCGGTTGAAGGGTGAAGTTGATAAAATAGATATTTTAAAGCCGGGATTTATAAATCTGTTTATTTCAAAAGATACGCTGATAAATTCTTTAAATACGTTATTGAAGGAAAAGGATGTTTTTTTTCGACAAAAGTTAAAGAAGAAAGTAATTCTAGAGTTTGTTAGCGCTAATCCTACCGGACCGCTTTCTATTCCTCATGGACGACAGGCTATAGTTGGCGATGTCATTGGGAATATATTGGAATTTTTGGGTAATGATGTAGAGAGGGAGTATTACTTAAATGATGAAGGTCGTCAAATTGACCTTTTGGTTGAGTCTGTTGAAGCATGGTTAAATACCCCTGAAGGTAGTAATGTTCTTATTCCCGAAGGCGGATATAACGGGGGTTATGTAAAAGATATCGCTGATGAAATTTCCGCGAATAAAGAATGGGTAAAAAACAAAGAAACGTTTGATTTAAGAGGAGAGATTTTAAACTATACGATTTCTTTAATTAAGAAAGATTTAGAATCGTTAGGAGTAGAGTTTAGTAATTGGTTTAGCCAACGGAAACTTATTAAAGATAAAAAGGTCGAAGCCGCGATTAGTTATTTACAGAAAAAGGGATTAATTTATGAAGAAGAAGGTGCTTTGTGGTTTGCTTCAACAAAGTTTGGTGACGATAAAGATAGAGTTATTAAGAAGAAAGACGGTGAACTTACTTATTTTGCTTCAGATATAGCTTACCATAAGGATAAAATAGACCGTGGAGCTAACCAGCTGATAAACTTATGGGGTCCGGATCACCATGGGTATATTGAGAGGGTTAAATCTTCGATAAAAGCGCAAGGATTATCTGCTGATATTTTAAAAATAGTTATAATTCAGCTGGTTAATATAAAAACAAAAGAAAGGATGTCACGAAGGAAAGGTACAGCGGTTCTACTTTCAGATTTAGTCAATGATGTGGGGAAAGACGCGGCAAGATTTTATTATCTTGTAAGAAAAAATTCTTCTCATTTAGAGTTTGACTTAGATCTTGCTAAAGAGGCGTCGTTTAATAATCCGTTATATTATATCCAGTACGCTTGTGCCAGGATTGAGAGTATTTTTACTAAGGCGGCAGTTTGCGACAGATATAATACCAAATACAGTAAGTTTTTAAAGGAAGACGAAGAGATGGGGTTATTACGGGTGTTATTGCAGTTTTCTTATTGTTTGGATAGTGCTTATCATTCTTTGGAGCCGGTGTTTATTATTGAGTATTTAAAGAATTTAGCGGCTGTGCTGCATAAGTTTTATGAAAAGAGGCGAGTGTTAGTTGACGATGAAAATGTAACCGGCGCTCGTCTAAACCTGTTAGAATCTACTAAAATAGTTATTCATTGTGGGTTGCGGTTGCTAGGAATCGAACCGGTTAAAAAAATGTAATTATCTATAAGGCGGGTAAAGAATTATGTAGGGGCGTTGCTTGTCCACGCCCCTACTTTGATATATATATGCGAAGAAAGATTTGGAACGTAAGAGAAATCACGCCTTTGGCGTATCAGTTAGCCCAAAAACATAAACTTAGCCCACAGTTAGTGCATATTTTTCTAAACCGTAATGTTAAAGAAGACGCGTTTAGCCGATTTCTTAATCCCACGATAGATGATCTACATTCTCCAAATTTACTTCCCGACATAGAAAAAGCCGCTAATAGAATAAAAACGGCTGCCGCCAGTGGAGAAAAAATACTTATTTGCGGTGATTATGATGTTGATGGAGTCACATCTTTAGCTATTTTTTATGAATACATAAAAGATTATCCCGGTATATATTCTTTTTATATTCCTCATCGGGCAAAGGACGGCTACGGATTAAATAAAGAAGTTATAGAAAAAGCAAAGGCGCAAGGTAGAACCTTAATTATTGCTTTTGATTGCGGTACTAATTCTTTAGAGGAAGTAACTTTAGCTCGCCAGTATGGTATAGATGTCGTTGTCGTTGACCATCACCTTTCTAAAAAAGAGTTAAATTGCCCTTTTGCTTTTGTGAATCCTAAACGAGAGGATTCACAATATCCTTTTTATGATTTAAGCGCCGGCGCGTTGTCTTTTAAGCTGTTGCAGGTATTAAAGGGTGATAGTGCTTTAGAGGTGCTGGATTTAGTCGCGTTGTCTACTGTATGTGATGTTGTGCCTATAAAAGGAGAGAATAGGGTTCTTTTAGGAGAAGGGCTAAAAGTTCTGCGTAAAACAAAAAGGCTGGCTATTGTCGCCTTATGTAAAGTAGTGAAGTTAAAGCAGGAAAATATAGATACGTTTCATATCGGATTTATTATTGGGCCTAGAATTAACGCTGCAGGTAGAGTTGCTCACGCTAATGAGGCGTTGGAACTGTTTTTAACTAAGGATAAGGAAAAAATCGATGAATTAGTACAACGGTTTGGTGAGTATAACCGTAAACGTAAGGAGATAGAAACAAAGATTTTAAAAGAGGCGGATCAGATGTTAGGAGGGGACGCCTTTGATGGGCACGCTGTTGTTGTTTCGGGGCAAAACTGGCATCCGGGGGTTTTAGGGATTGTTGCCTCGCGCCTGAAGGAGAAATATTACCGACCGGCTTTTGTTATTTCTTTTGATGATAATGTAGGTAAAGGGTCAGCCCGGTCAATTCATAGTGTTCATCTAATGC
>JBDRIY010000012.1:0-18113 GCA_043815445.1 Candidatus Omnitrophota bacterium | reverse complement strand
TACGCTCTGTGCGGTGCTTCCTACCAATCTTTTTGCCAGAAGAAATCTTTGGGATTGGCTTAACGCGCCGTTTCATCAAAAATCGGATAAACCACCGGATAGTCAGTTAAAACTGGCTTTCGGCTAATTTGGACAGTTGTGATCAAATATGAAAAATTAAAATGGAGGAATTCAAGATTTTTTACTTAAAGTAAAAAGATAATTTTGAATTTTAATTTGTCATTTTGATGTTTGCATTTTGATTTTTAATATTTTCATTATCAAAAAGTTACGTATGGAATATTTAGCATTTGCTTTAAAATACCGGCCGCAAAATTTTGATGAAGTCGTGGGCCAGGCCCATGTGGTTTCTTCATTGAGGAACGCGATTATTAATAAAAGGGTGCATCATGCTTATCTTTTTAGCGGCCCCAGAGGAGTCGGTAAAACTTCTTTAGCAAGAATTTTAGCTAAATCTTTAAATTGTTTTGAAGGCCCCACGCCTAAGCCTTGCGGAAAGTGCGCCAGCTGTGTTGAAATTACCAAAGGGCGTTCTTTAGATATACTTGAAATAGATGGCGCTTCTAACAGAGGAATTGATGAAATAAGAACTCTTAGGGAGAATGTGAAGCTATCCGCGGCTCATTCCCGCTATAAAATATATATTATTGATGAGGTTCATATGCTTACTCAAGAGGCTTTCAATGCTTTGCTTAAAACATTGGAAGAACCCCCTGAGCATGTAAAGTTTATTTTTGCTACCACTCATCCTCACAAAATACTTCCGACTATACTTTCACGCTGTCAGAAGTTTCAATTTAATCTTATACCTTTAGAGCAAATTGTTATAAAACTAAAGAAAATAGCTGCTGCTGAAAAAGTAAAAATTAAAGATGAATTTCTCTATACCATAGCTAGAGCAGCTTCAGGAAGCATACGCGACGCTGAATCTTTGTTCGATCAGCTTGTTCCTATAGTTCTTGAGAAAGGCGCCTTAGATAATATTTTTTCTTTTTTAGGAATAATTGATGAGGATAGTTTAAATAAAATGTTAAAGCTTTTCGTGGAGAAAGATTTAGCATCTTGTCTTGATTTTATAGCTAAAATTGTTCAAGAAGGTAAAGATGCCGGTATATTTTTAAATGCTTTTATTGAGCATTGCCGGAATCTTCTCCTTATTAAGATAAGCCCTAAAAATTTTAATGAACTTAGTGATATCTCGCCCCAAAGTAAAGATTTTATCTGTGAATTATCAAAAAAGGTTTCTATTGCCGATATTCTTAAAATAATAAATCTTTTGATTGAAGCTAAGGAGTTGTCACGCGGCTTAAATACTGTCCGAATACCTTTTGAACTTGCCTTAATAAAGTATTGTTATGATGAAGAGGCGCTAACCGCGCCTTCTAAAGCTAACCCCGTTAGAAGTAGTTCGCCAGAGGCGGGTGCCGCGCCTACAGCGTTGGCTTCTAACGGGGTGAATAAACCGCAGGCAAACGCTCAACGCTCTATTCGGGAAAAAACTATAAGAGAGAATGAGGCTTCAGACAAATTGGCTGAACAGAATTTAGCGGAAATAGAGGATTTTGTTCTTGAAGAAGAAGAGGAGGGCATTCCTGCTGGAGGTTTTCAAAATAAGGCTGATGAAAGCGAAAAGGAAGAAGAAGATACCGCTCTTGAAGATGATGTATTATTACAGCCGATTCGGGCAAAATGGAAGGTAATACTTGCCAATATTCGTAGAACAAGAGCAGCCCTTGCCTCTCATCTTTCCTTTGCTCAGCCAATATCATCCAGGAGCAGCCGGGTTAATGTAGCATTTTCCCCTAAGAATTCTTTTCATAAAGAAAGCGTGGAAGGCGTCAAAAAAATAGAATTTATTGAAGAAATAGTTTCAAAAATTATGGAAAGAAAAATAAGGATAAAAATCATTTTAAAAGAATTGCCTAAACAAGTTTTATCCGGCTTTGTCAACGAACAAGAGGCAGTACCTGAAACTCAAAGCAATGAAGCATCAAAGAAAGACAATAGCGCCTCAGGGCCGATTTCACAAGAAGATGATAGCTTTTTAAATGAGCTTCTTGACACTTTTGACGGTAGGTTTCAAAACGAACAGTAGGGAACGGGCATACCCGTTCCGATAGTTTTATTGTTAATGCATTTATATGAATTTTCCTAAAGTTTTTAATGATTTAGTAAAAAGTTTTTCACGCTTTCCAGGGGTAGGCCGCAGAAGCGCTGAGCGGATGGTTTTTCATGCTTTAAAAATGAGCCCCGAGGAAATAAAAGATTTAGCCCGCAATATAGAGGAAATTCATAATCACATAAAACCTTGTAAAATATGTAATAACTTTTCAACTGATGATATTTGTTTTATTTGCGCTAATCCTAAAAGAGAAAAGGATATTCTTTGTATTGTAGAGGAGCCTAAAGATATTATAGCTATTGAGAAAACCGCGCATTACAGCGGCCTTTATTATGTTCTTTTAGGCTCAATTTCACCTATTGAGGGAATAAACGGAGAGAACCTAAATTTAAAAAAATTGATTGAAAAGCTTAACCAAGGAAATATAAAAGAAATCATAATTTCAACTGATCCTGATAATGATGGAGAACTCACCGCCCAGTTTTTAATCCAAAAATTATCATCTTACAACATAAAAATTTACCGTATAGCTATAGGCATTCCCTTAGGCACTCAAATTGAATACATCGACTCCGCAACCTTAGGCAAGGCTCTTTTAGAAAGAAGAGCAGTTGTTTAACGCCTCCAAAGTTTCCTTTAGGGAATCGCCTTTTAATTACCCAATAAATTCAAAATAACTTTTGCTGCTATAGCTTTAAAAGCAAAGAAATTTAAAAACATTTCAAAATTTGAGTTTATCTGGTATGATTTATCTATGATCAATAGCATTACTATAAGAAATTTTGGGCTTATTGATGATTTATCTTTAGAATTAGGGGCTGGCCTTAATGCTTTAAGCGGGGAAACCGGCGCCGGTAAATCTATTATTATTGATGCTTTGCGGATATGCTTAGGCGCGCGGATGAACTCATCACAGATTCGCGATTCCGGACAGCCTTGTATTCTTGAAGTTGTATTTGATTTATCTATCGAAATTTTAGAGCAAAATAGCTTAGTTAAGGATTTTTTAAGCCAAGAGGAAACTTCTTTAATCATATCACGCGTTTATACTTCTGACGGAAAAAATAAGATTAAGATAAATGGATTGTCAGCTGCAGTTGCTCAATTAAAAGAAATTGGCAGTATTCTAATTGATTTACACGGGCCTCATGATCACCAAATGTTATTAGCAAGAGAGTCTCATATTGGAATGCTTGACCGGCTAAGCGGCATTAATGATCTTTTAGCTTTATACCGCGGCAGTTTTGACAGGTTTACAGAGCTTAATCAACAGCTCCAAGAAATTCAGCGTAATACTCAATCTCGCGAGCGTGAGCTGGACACAATAGCTTATCAGCTAAAAGAACTGTCTCAGGTTGACCTAAACCAGGAAAAGTATTTTCAGTCTTTAACTGAACAAACCCGCTTGAATAACACCGAAGAACTATGCCGGCGCGCTAGTGAAATAATTGGCTTATTAGAAGATGATAATAGCGGATTAGAAGAAAGCATCCGGAAAATTTTTGTTTTAATGAATAAGTTAAACCGCGTCGATGAAACAACTAATGATTTTACTCGAGATTTAAATCTTGTTCAGGAGGCAAGCAATCAGCTATTGTCTAAACTTAATGAATATGCTCAAAGCCTTAATTTTGATTCGGGCCAGGCGGTTAAGATTAATAAAACTTGTGATATCTATAACAGCCTTTTACGTAAATATGGGCCTGAGATTAAGGATGTCTTTGCTTTTTTTAATCAGGCTCAGCAACGGCATGAGTTTCTTATAAATCTGGAGCATAGCGATAAAGAGCTTAAACAAGAAAAAATTCAGTTAGAAAAAGAACTTAGCCGTATTGCCGAACAGATAAGCGCCAAGCGCTTTAAAACAACAAAATCACTTAAAAATATAATAGAAAAAGAGCTTTTGGAGTTAGGATTTAACAAGGTAATTTTTGATTGTAAAATTGAGAAAACAGCTTTTAGGAATGACGGCTGTGATGATTTAGAATTTTATATCAGCCCCAATCCCGGGGAACCGTTAAGGCCTTTAGCTGATATTGTTTCTTCAGGCGAGTCAGCGCGGGTGATGTTAGCTTTAAAAAAAGCCTTAGTCAAGGCTGATCCTGTGCCAGTACTTATTTTTGATGAGATAGACGCTCAAATTGGCGGCAGGTTAGGCACAGTTACCGGGGTAAAATTAAAAGAGTTGTCTTATGGAAGGCAGGTTATTGTTATAACCCATCTTCCTCAAATAGCATCTTTTGCTGATACTCACTATAAAGTAATTAAACAAGTTAATTTAGGCCGGACAGCTATCAGTGTTTTAAAGTTAACTGACAGCAGCCGGATTAAAGAATTGGCTCAGATGATGAGCGGCTCAGAAGAAACCAAAATATCATTATCGCATGCCAAGGATATGCTCATCCATGCCCAGCAAGAATTGGCAAGAGTTTAATCAGGAGTAATTTTATGAAATTTAGCGAACTTAATTTGCCTCAAACTATTTTAAGCTCTTTACGAAAAATAGGATTTGAGGATCTTACCCCGATACAAGAAGCAACCTATCCTGTTATTTTAACCGGACGCGACCTTTGCGCTTTAGCTGAGACCGGTTCAGGTAAAACCAGTGCTTGCGCGATTCCTCTTATTCAGAAAGTTGATTCCGGCAGTAAGGCTATTCAAGGGTTAGTTATTGTGCCTACACGCGAGCTTTGTATTCAATACGTTGATGAAATTTATAAGATTGCTTTTCAAACTCCAGTTAAAGTTTTTGCCGCTTATGGCGGTTTTGATAAATCGATACAAGCGGCTAAGCTTAAACACGGGGTGCATATTTTAGTAGCCACTCCCGGCCGGCTGATGGATTTAATGTATGATGGAGCAATTAATTTTACCGGCATAAAATGTGTGATTCTTGATGAAGCTGATCGATTGCTTGAAGAAGGCTTCTTGGAGGATATTGAGTTTATTTTATCTTGTATCAGGCATGAATATCAAACACTTTTGTTTTCAGCCACTATGGATGAAAAGACTAAAGAGCTTGTTAATGATTGTCTTAGAAACCCTAAGCACATATCTTTAATTGGAACACAAGCTACGCCAAAAAATATCGGGCATTATTTTATTTATGTTAGCCGGGAAATGAAAGAAAAAGTGCTGCTTAATTATTTAGACCGGGAAAAAATCAATCAGGCGATTATATTTTGCAATATGCGCAGCACCGTGGATAAAGTGTATAGCATCGTGCATAAAAATTTTCGTGACGCTGAATATATCCATGCCGGGCTTGAGCAAGGCAAGCGTTCTTCGATAGTCCGCCGCTTTAGGGCTAAAAAGATTTGTTATTTAATCGCGACCGATGTTGCCGGGCGCGGGCTTGATTTTTCCCATGTCTCTCATATTATCAACTGGGATTTTCCCCGTATAGAACAATACACTCACCGCACCGGCCGAACCGGACGAATGGGTAGAAAAGGCATAGCCTTATCCTTAATAACCAAGCGTGAGATTCCTGCTCTGCGGGAAGTATCGCGTACAATTAAGATTAAACTTAATTGGCTTGGCACAGGCCCTTTAAGCCAAACTCATGAGCTGCCTCAGCCTCGTCCTCAGCCAAAAAAACGCTATGGGCCGGCCCGGTGATAATATATCAAATAAAAATTAGCTATGTTTTTTCTCGAGAATAATCATAGTCTCGATATGAGGGGTCTGGGGAAAAAAATCATAAGCATAAACATTTTTTATTTTGTAAGCGGATAATAATATTTTTAGGTCGCGGGCAAGAGTAGCAGGATCGCAAGATATATAAACAAAAGTATTTACAGCGGACTTAACTAGTTTAGCGCAGACTTGCGCGCTAGCTCCTTTTCTAGGAGGGTCAATAATAACTATGTCAATATTTTTAGCAAGAAGTTCTTTTAAAGTATCATTGCAGTCACAAAAACGCTGTTCAAAGTTTTTTAAATTGTTGGCTTTAATATTTTTTTCTAAGAACAGAAAATTTTCCTGTTCTATTTCAACGCCAATCACCTGCTTTACTTGTTCCGCCAATAAAATGCCAAAGGTGCCTACTCCGCAATAAAGGTCAGCTAAAACAGTATCTTTATTCAAAGTCAAATTATCCTCTAAATCTTTAATCAAAAGTTTAAGAGCATCTATATTTATTTGAAAAAATGAATCACTACTGATAAAAAACTGTTTATCATTAATGGTTTCTTGAATAAAATTATCACCGTAAATAACAGTTTGCAGCCGGCTTTCATTATCAATAAGCGTAACACCTTCAGGCTCAAATTGTTTAAAAAGGCTTTTGAAGGCAAGCGAAAATTCTCCTATATCTAAAGCGCCGTCATAGTAAAAGCAAATTAACAACTTATTACTTTTATTCTCTTTAATCACTGACTGATTTATTGCTATAAAATCTTTTTCGCTAAGTTTTTTTATAAATTCATTCATAAACGAATTAGTAAGTTCGGGAGAGAGAAAACATTGATCAACAGGCACAAATTCATCGTCAATTTCCGGCAGGTTATAAGCTAATTGGGGCAAACCGCTTGGCCTGATAATTTTAACTTTTATTTTATTGCGGTAACCCCAAATTCGCGGGCTTGGACGAAAATGCAGTAAAGACGGCTCAAGATCAAACCGGCGGAGGATAATTTCCTCAAGCTGCTGTTTTTTTATCTCTATTTGTTGAGTATAGTCTATATACTGATAAGGCGAACAAACCCGATAGTGTTTGCATCGAGGTTCTTGATGATAAGCTGAAGCAGCTATTACTTTTACTGTTTTAGCCTTGATATAGCCTCTTGTCTCTTTAATTACCGCTGCTTCAACTGTTTCTCCAGGCAGCCCCTGATCAGTAAAGACAACCTTTCCCTCTATCCTGGCAAGGCTTTTTCCCGGGTAAACCACTTTTTCTATAGTAATATTCATTGCTGTATTATAACATAGCTTTCAAAATATGATAGCCCGCCGCGAAATAAGAATATGAGGCCAAAAATCCTTCCCGAAATTTCCCTTTTTTAAAATATGCTAAAGTGGTAAAATACTCTAATTGAAATATTACTGTTAATAAAAAATAACAGGGGTACTGTTGTCTCTATAATCATTAATCATATGAAAAAATGCCCATATTGCGCTGAAGAAATACAGGCTGATGCTGTAAAATGTAGGCATTGCGGGGAATTCTTAAACAAAAAAAAGGAAATACCCTGGTATCTTAAAACCTATTGGCTGACAATTGCTCTCCTATGCGTTGGCCCGTTGGCTTTGCCTTTATTTTGGATTAATCCTCGTTTTAATAAAAGAAATAAATTAATCATAACTATTATCATTATTGTCTTAAGTTATTACTTAACTATTATTATGGTTAAATCTTTGAAGAGTGTAGGCAGTTACTATAACTTGCTATTTCAGCAATTTTAAGAAAACGGCAGATTGACCGCTATGCTCCCAACCCGCTTACTCTGGCAAGTGTGTTGAATTACAGGAAAAAGGCTTTAGCTTGACATTTATCAAAAAGTTGTGAAAATAATTAAAGGTGTTAAATTGTTGCTATAGAAAAGCTAACAAATAAATAATTTTTATAAGTATGGATAATTTTAAGGTAAACGAGAGATTAGAGAGGATACGCAGGGAGAATGCTGAGTTTGAGAAGGATTCTCCTTATAACTTTTGTGATCGTTGGTGCGCGAGGTGTGCTCATGAAAAGCAGGCCCGCTGTAAACTTTATTTAGATGAATTTGAACGTAAAACAACTTGTATTGCTTATGGCAGGCCCATAGATGACTTTCAGGTAACCTCTGCAATATTCGAAAAACAATTTGAAGATTTAGAAAATTTAGACAGCCCGTACCCTCCTGAGTTTGATGATGAGTTTGATGATGATTTTGATGATGAGGAAGATTATGATGATATAGAAGAAGATGAACCTGAATTTCAGGAAGGCTTAGATAATCACCCTTTACAATTAACCGCTGAACAATATTGTCAAAGAGCTCATAATTTTTTAAAAAATGTTTTCTATGGTGACCAAGATGTAATTATAAAATTTAATTATGATTTTGAAACTATCGCATGGTACCATACTTTGCTCGCGGCGAAGATGCACCGGGCTCTTTATGGTTTACATGAATCAAATGAGGGTGATGAATTCGGGCTTTGTGATGCTGTAGCTCAGCTTACAATTTGTCAAAAATCGATCAAAGAGTCAATCAAGGTATTACGTAGGCTCAAAGGCTATTTTCCTGAACATTGCAGCGCCATAACAGAATTGCTTGCTCTCCTTAATAATATATCCAGCCGAATTATTCATATAGAGGAGAATATATAAGATAATGTCAAAATTTATATACAAATTACAAATTCCAAGCACCAAATGGTTCGACAGGCTCACTATCCTGAGTCCTTCGGGAATACTCAGGATAAACTCCGTCGAAGGATAACAAATAAATTACAATATACAAAATCCAAAGGACAAACAATATACAATAACAAATATACAATATACAAAATAACAGATTTTCTTAACTGATTATGATGTTTCTTCTTTTCTTTTTCGGTCATTGTTTATTGTATATTGGAATTTGTTTGTAATTTGTTTATTGTGGTTTGTAATTTTTTTCTAAAATTTGTTATTTGGAATTTAAGTAAACTTTTGGCAGAACCATACATAAAAAAAGGGGGGGGCTGTAATGCCTAAAGTATCTATGAATGTTAATATTAGTAAAATTAAAGATAATCCTAATGTTTTTGAATTCGCGATAACAACGCCCACTTTAAGGTCACAGTTTCTTCTTCCTAGGGCAATGGTTAATAAACTGAGGATATTGATTGAAAAAGCGCTTATGGATAAAGAGGGCAAAAGTGATGCTTGATTTTGATTATTCGATTCCTACAAAAGTATTTTTTGGCCGGAATAAAATAGAAAGAATCGCTAAAGAAATAAAAAAGTACGCTGATAGAATTCTTTTAGTCTTCGGTGGAGGAAGTATAAAAAAAAGCGGGTTATATGATACAGTAACGGAGATATTAAATAAAAAGGGCATCACTTACAAAGAGCTTTCAGGAGTAGCGCCTAACCCCAGAATTAAGAGCGTGAGGCAAGGGGTGGAGATATGCCGCGAGAATAAATTTGAATTTATTTTAGCAGTAGGCGGAGGAAGCGTAATAGACTGTTCCAAAGCTATTGCCGCGGGGTTTTACTATAACGCTGACCCTTGGGATTTTTTCTCAAAAAAAGTTCAGGTCCCGCGGGCTTTGCCTTTGGGAACAATATTGACGCTTGCAGCCGCAGGTTCAGAGATGAACGGGCTTTCAGTTATAAGCAATGAACAGACAAAAGAAAAGCTGGCTACGGGCAGTGATTTTTTACGCCCAAGATTTTCTATCTTAGATCCAACTTATACTTTTACAGTTTCTCAAAAATATACTGCCGCTGGCGTAGTTGATATATATTCACATATTTTAGAGCAGTATTTTTGCTCGCTGAAAGACGCTTTTGTTCAGGATAGGCTTGCTGAGGCTCTTATCAAGGTATGCCTAAAATATGGGCCTATTGTTATGGAGGAGCCAAAAAATTATGAAGCTCGGGCAAATCTAATGTGGGCAGGCAGTTTGGCTTTAAACGGAATTTTAACTTATGGCAAAGTTGGAGATTGGGCTGCTCATCATATAGAACATGCTATAAGCGCGGTGTATGATATCACTCACGGAATAGGTTTAGCTATCATTGTGCCGAATTGGATGGAGTATGTTTTAAGCGGTGAAACTGTAGATAAATTTGCTGAATATGCTAAAAATATTTTTGGAATAGAATCTAAGAATAAGTTTGAGGCAGCTAAAAAAGGAATAGAAAAAACAAGGGAATTTTTTAAGAGCCTAGGAATGCCGGCGTCTTTAGGGGAAGTTGGAATAGATCACAAAAAAATCAGCGAGATTGCGGGTAAAGCAACAATTTTTGGAAACATCGGCGAATTTAAAGAATTGAATACTAATGATGTTGAAAGGATATTAGAAAAAGTGCTTTGATTTTAGAAGTGATATTTTAATTGTAAATAATCGGGCGCGGGTAAAAGGTAACGTTTATAGTATCTGGTATTTGGCTCACACCCAAAATTACATTTTCGCTCATGGTGCAATTTACCCCTTCGGGGCACATAAAAAAGTGCCTAAAATACTTAACTCGCCTCTATATAGCTACTAATGGAAAGAGCTTAAACAGGCGTATTTTTTAACGGCACTTTTTTACTAAATTACACAAATCGCGAGAAATGCATTTTTGGGTGTGAGCCAAGTGTAAGAGTATATGTAATTACCTGATTAAAATTATTTTGCCAAAATTCTTATATTATACGAAGCTCGTGTTCTCTGATATTACGGGCAAATTGCGAATATTAGGCGTGAAAAACGATTAATTTTGCTTGAAAAATAGAATTTTTTGAGCAAGAATGAAAGGAAGTATCGGGAAAGAGAGTGTACGTATATTGCATGTTATGTGTAAATACATAATTTAAATATGGCAAAAAAATTTAAAAATACAAAATGCATCCATTGTTTGAATGACTTCTCAGAATTAACATAGGATCATGTTTTTCCTAAATCGCGGTACCCAAGTACAACTCCAGAATGTATGGCATAGTTACACTAATAAATAAAAACACATAACAACTCAATCGAGCGGATTTTTTCCGCCGCCAAAGCGGCTCCAAAAGGCAGGTGATTTTCTCGTTATAGGAGAAAATAAAATGCAAAAATTATTAACCAGAAAGCAAATCCGATTAAAAAATTACGATTATTCGTTAAACGGTTATTATTTTATTAACCTATGTTTAAATAATAGAAAAAATATATTCGGTGAATATAAAAAATACGTAGGGGAGGGCCTTGCGTTCGCTCGCTATAATTAATTATTACAAAATTAAATATGCAAATCATAAGCAAGGCGAAAAAACAGGCTTTGATAAAAAAAATGCAAAGCTTAGGAATTAGTGAACAAGATATTGAAGAAAAATTTATCCGTTCCAGCGGCAAAGGCGGGCAGAAAGTTAATAAAACATCCAGCTGCGTTTATTTAAAGCATAAGCTTACAGGCATAGAAGTTAAATGCAGCCGGGAACGCTCGCAAGTCTTGAATAGATTTTTTGCGAGAAGGATTCTTGTAAATAAATTTGAAGTAATTAAATTGGGAAAACTTTCAGAAGAAAAAAAGCGAATAGAAAAAATAAAAAGACAAAAAAGAAAGCGCGGTAAACGGGCAAAAGAAAAAATATTGGATGATAAAGCTAAAAAAGCTGAGAAAAAAGATGCCCGTTCCTGGCGGCCTAATTGCAATGAATTAACAGGGTAAAATAAAAATAATGAGAAAGAGCTTGATAAAAGAACAGGAATAACCGGTAGAGGAAAAATGAAGATAAGGCGTATTACGGATAAAATGGTATTACTGGGAACTATAACCGGTATTTTATTTTGGTTTATTGAATCCGCTATCCATTATTTTATATTTAAAGAAGGGAAATCTTTTATTCAGGAGGTATTTTCTAAGAATATTCATGAAATTTGGATGCGTTCTTTAGTTGTTTTTATGTTTATTATCTTTGGAATTTACGCTCAGCTTATTATCACTATGCGTGAACGGACAGAAAGAAAATTTCAGCGCCAGAATAAATTCTTAAAGAGCGTCCTGGAATCGCTTACTTATCCTTTTTATGTTATAAATATTGATAACTATAAGATTGAAATTGCGAATGCCGCTGCCAGGTATAACAGGCCTTTGGATAAAAGTTTGTATTGCTACAGCCTTACTCATAAAAGTGATAAACCCTGTGAAGGCATAGATCATATTTGCCCTTTAGCAGAGGTTAAAAAAACAAAAAAGCCGGCAGTTGTCGAACATATCCATTATGACAAAGCCGGCAATCTTGTAAATGTTGAGGTTTATGGTTATCCAATTTTTGACGATAAAGGCAATGTAATTCAAATGATTGAATATACTTTAGATATTACTGTTCGTAGGCAGGCAGAAAAAGATTTAAAAAAATCTGAAGGCGACCTTAGGCAGGCTTTAGGAAGATTAGAAAAAGCTTATAAAGAACTTCAAGCTTTAGACGGCAGGAAGTCTGATTTTATTTCTACAGCTTCACATGAGCTAAAGACCCCGCTTACCTCAATTAAAAGCGCCAGCAGTATTCTCATTAAAGAAGTTAGTAAGCGTAACTCGGGTGAGCGGGAAAAAGAGCTATTAGATATTATTTTAAGAAATACTGACCGTCAAGCCAGGACAGTAAATGATTTGCTGGATTTATCTAAGATAGAAGCTGGTGTTTTAAGAATGGAAAAAGAGAATTTTGATGTTGCAAGCGTAGTCCAGAGCACAGTTGAACTTTTTAAACCGCAGATGGGCGAGAAAAATATTAGCTATTATTTTTCAGCATCTCAAGAGCCTTTATTTGCCTGGGCCGACTCTGAGCATATAAAAAGGGTTATTAGCAATTTGATTAGCAACGCTATCAAATTTACGGCTGAGAACGGTGAAATAAGTATAAAATTGGAAAAACAGGATTCCATGGTTAGATTGACTATTACAGATACGGGCGTAGGAATTTCAAAGGAAAATTTAAATAGAGTGTTTGATAAATTCTATCGGGCCGCGGATAGTAAAATGTATACGAAAAACGGAACCGGCTTAGGCCTGTCAATAGCCAAGGGCGTAGTAGAGGCTCATGGCGGAGAGATTTGGGCGGAATCAATAGCTGGGATAGGAAGCTCTTTTTATTTCACTTTGCCGGCTGAGAAAAAAAATGAGGAGTGCGGCACATGAGTAAAAAAAGAGTGTTTATAATAGAGGATGACCTTGATATTGCCAAAATAATGAAGTATGCACTGGAAGCCGAAGGCCATGAGGTGTATACTGCTAATGACGGCAAGGAGGGCTTTGAGGAGATAAGGCATGATCCTCCGGATTTAGTTATTTTAGATTTAGCGCTTCCCGGGCTTTGCGGTGAGGAAGTTTGCCGGAAAATTAAAAGGGATAAAAATCTTAAAGATATACCGGTAATTATGGTTACTGCTAAAAGCTCAGATACCGATAGGGTTATTGGTAAGGTTATAGGCGCGAATCGTTATATGATTAAACCTTTTGATGTAGATGAGCTATTGAGTGAGGTTAACAGCCTTACTGGATAAAAGACAGTAGTAATTTTAAAAAAGGAAGGTGATTATGTTTAGGAAAAAAATACTCGTAGTAGATGATGAACCGGATATTCTTAAAACCACAAGATATATATTAGAAGGAGCAGGATACCAAGTTTACACTGCCGGCAGCGGAGAAGAAGGCTTAGAGCTGTTAGAAAAAAATGAGTTAGATTTAGTGTTATTAGATTTAATGCTGCCCGGGCAAAGCGGCTTTGAAATAGCTCGTAAAATAAAATCAATAGACAGCTATAAGAATATCCCTATAATTGTCTTATCTTGTAAAACAGAAGATACAGATAAGTATATAGCGGTAAAAAGCGGAGTTGTAGAGTATATTGAGAAACCTATAAATTCGGATAAGCTGCTGTTTCATGTTCAGGATGTTTTAAAGCCGTAATTATAGTTATAATTTAGGGGCTTGATTTATCAAGCCCCTAACATAAGAAAATAAAGAACAACAGCGGGCACAAGCAGGTTTAAGGACTGTTCGCTATAAAATAAAGATGTTTTTATACGGTAAGAATTCTGTTTTTGAACGGCTTAAATATAATCCTAAAAGTATCAGAAAAGTATTTTTAGAAGAGGGTTTTAACTCGCCGCATATTGAGAAATTGATAAAAAATAAAAATGTTTCTTTAAAGCGTGTTTCTGTCAAAGAATTAAAAAGAATAAAAGAAGTGCGGCTTTCCCAGGGAATCATCGCTGAGGTGGATGAGTTTGAATATGCTCACCTCGAGGATTTAATAAGCCGGCCTAAACCAGAAAAATTTTCACTTATTTTTTTGGATAGAATTTTTGATCCTCAAAATTTAGGGGCTATAATAAGGACTACAGCTTGTTTTGGCGCGTTTGCTATTATTATCCCTAAACATAAAGCTTGCGCGATAACCGAAACAGTCCTGCATGTCGCTTGCGGCGGAGAAAACTTTACTCCGGTAGTAATGGTATCTAATTTGAGCAATGCTTTGCTTAAAGCAAAGGATTCCGGTTATTGGGCGGCAGGGGCCTTGGTTTCCGGAGGCCAGGATATAGCTAAAACAGAATTACCTTTTCCTCTATGTTTTATATTGGGATCTGAAGGCGAGGGATTACGTTATGGTGTAGAAAAGCATTTGGATATAAAAGTTCATATTCCTATGCGCGGGACACCTCTTTCTTTTAACGTAACTGCCGCCGCCGCGGTTTTTTGCTATGAAGTAACAAAACAGTTTTCATTAGAGAAATAATTTGTTATAATGCCTAAGATTGTTTAGGGCGAAAGATAAGTATTGTTCCGGCTCGCGAAGATGTTGATGAAAATCCCTTCGGGATTTCCCTCAACGCTCGCCAGAATTCAATTCAACTAAGGACTTTTCTTTCCGTTAGGCCTACTCGGGAAAAGCCCAAGTTTCATTGAGGAGAAAAAACTATGTTTGATGATAAAAGTAGAAAATATAAAAACCAATATGTTCCCCTTGAGCCGATTGATGTTAATTTATACGAGCCGTTTATAGGAAAAGAAGCATTAGAAGAGATTAAATTTTTAGCTCAGCCTTTGCATAATAAAGTTTGGGCGAATGTTAATTCTACATTTGTAGGCGGAGGCGTTGCTGAGATGCTTCAAAGCGTTCTTCCTTTTGCCCGGGGCTTAGGTATTGATGCCCGTTGGTTTGTTATTGAAGGAAGCAATGAGTTTTTTACAGTAACTAAAAAATTTCATAACCTTCTTCAGGGTGTTGATCAGGATATCACCCTTAAAGAGATTTTTCACGCTTACCTTGATACTATAGATGAAAATACTAAGAATGTTAAGATTGTGGGGCATATGGTTACTATACATGACCCTCAGCCGGCAGCAATAGTTATGAACGGCAATGTATACGGACATATATTATGGCGCTGTCACATAGATACTTCCAATGCCAGCCGTAGAATTTGGCGTTTCCTTCTCCCTTATATTAATCAATACGCCGGGGCAATATTTACTGCTAGAGAGTTTGCCCGGGATAACCTTCAGATTCCTACTTATGAGATAAGCCCTTCCATTGATCCTTTACGGACAAAAAATAAACGCCGCGCCCGCGAAGAAGCTTTAAAAATATTAGCGGATGTATTCAATGAGCACAGCATTGACCCCCAACGGCCTATAGTGGCGGCGGTATCGCGTTACGATGTTCATAAAAATCAAAAAGGAATAATTGAATCATTCAGATTGATGAAGAAAAGTTTGCCTAAAGGCTCGCACCCTATTCTTATTATTATGGGTAATAGCGCGGCTGATGACCCTGAGGGCAGCAGAGTATATGAAGAAGTTAAAGAAGCAGCAGGCGGGGATAAAGACATTTATTTTCTTTTAAACGTAGAAAATAATGATCAGGTAGTGGGTTCACTTGTTTCTATCGCTGATTGTTTTGTACATATTTCTACAAAAGAAGGTTTTGGACTTGTTGTTACTGAGGCAATGTGGCAGGGAACTCCGGTAATAGGCAGTAATGTTGGCGGAATTCCCAAGCAGGTTATAAGTGGAGTTAATGGTTTTTTAGTTGCTCCTTACGCTTATGAAGAAATAGCTAGGGCAATGAAAACCTTTATTGAAGATAAAAAATTAAGAGAAGAATACGGCAAGAATGCTCAACAGCATGTCCGCCAGAATTTTCTTCTTCCGAATATGCTGCGTAAAGAGCTTGTGCTTATGCGTTATTATTTGGAGATAGACAATAAGATTCCCAGCTTTCGAATGAATAAACTTACTTATAAAGAAATAAGCCAGGCTCTTTACGGCAGGACAGTTTGGCCGTTTTCAACCAATGATTTAAAAAAGCGTATTGAAACAATTTGGGAAGGCCTGGAGAACAAGGGGCTAGAGGGCTTATAACAAAGTTTTTAGGAAGTATTTAAAAGGATTTTTTGTGGCTGGTAAATTATTGGCGTTATTTTTTTGGGGTATATTTTTTATGGGGGGCTGCGCGTCATCAGGGGAGCTGCTTACCTTAAAAAAATTAGGCAGCAGCCAAAAAGAAATAGCAAATTATTTAAATCGGCAAGATGAGCTTTTTAATAAATTAATAAGCGATTTAAAAGATGAAAAGTTAGAACAGGGAATTTCAAAGCGGGAAATTATAGATATTTACGGTGAACCAATATTAATTAAAAGCCTTTCTCGAAATTCTTCGGAAACAATATTTTTATACCGCCATCCTACGGAGTATTTTGATTCAGATAAGGTTTACATCTATTTCGATGAGTTTGAAGAATTATCTCATTGGGAATATTTACCGCGTCAATAATTATTCAAAACTGTAGCCATTTGTTTTTTTATTGACAAAAGGCCAGAAGAATATATTATTAATATAACATGATGATGTTAAAATTTATATGAAAATTACAAATTCCAAGCACCAAATAGTTCGACAGGCTCACTATCCTGAGTCCTTCGGGAATACTCAGGATAAACTCCGTCGAAGGATAACAAATAAATTACAATATACAAAATCCAAAGGACAAGCAATATGCAATAACAAATATACAAAATAACAGATTTTCTTAACTAATTACGATGTTTCTTCTTTTTTTTTGGCCATTGTTTATTGTATATTGGAATTTGTTTGTAATTTGTTTATTGTGATTTGTAATTTTTTCTAAAATTTGTTATTTGTAATTTAAGTAAATTTTTGACAGAACCTATAATATAATCAGGAGGTGTTCAATGACAGAACAGACAGAACAGGTAGAACAGACAGAAGAAAAAAAAGCATGTTGCGGAGTCCTGAAAATAGGAACCAAGCTATTTGTGGGTATAGCCTTACTTGTTTTAGGGCTTTTAGCAGTGATTCTTTGGTGGCAGGACCTTTGGGCGGTTTTTAGAGGCTGCATCGGTTTGATTCTTATTTTGGCCGGAGCAGTCACTATAGCTATAGCTAAAGAGTAAAATTCGTTAAAATTATATTAAAACCGGGCCGTATTTTTATTGGCCGGTAAATTTTTAAAAAGTAATAATCAGGCATCCTGATCCTTACAGGATGCCTGATTTTAAATCGGTGTTAGCAATATAATCTTTTAAGTCATACCTGAAATTGTATTAGGGGGTGCTATGAGAGCAGTATCTTTAGATAGAAGTTATCCTGTGGTTCGCGAGATTAGCCTTATCGCGGCTTTTACTTTTTTAATGTCAATGTCCGCTTATGTCCGCGTTCCTCTTTTTTTCACTCCTGTGCCTCTTACAATGCAGACTCTAATTCTTTTTTTAAGCATAATTGCGCTTAAAAAGCGAGCTGTTATATCTCAGTTATTTTATATTTTGCTGGGAACGGCGGGATTACCTGTTTTTACTAACGGCGGATGCGGAATTTTGTATTTGGCAGGCCCTACCGGAGGATATCTTATGGGCTTTTTGATAGCAGCCGCGGTATTTCCTTATTTACTGCCTAAAGAAAATTGTTTGCGTAAAAATGTTTTATTTTTTAGCGCCGCGGCGATAGTAGTTTATTGTTTTGGTATAGCTTGGCTTGTTCTGATACATAGATTTTCTTTTTCAGCGGCTTTGATAGCGGGATTTTATCCTTTTATTCCCGGCGCTGTTATTAAAATAGCTTTAGCCTCTTTTCTATCTTTATCAATACGTAATAGTGCCCGCGATTATCCCCATAGGAAATGATAAAAAAAATATTTATAACCGGTTTAACGGCAATAATACCTCTTCTAATAACTGTTTATGTTATAGGAGGGCTTTTTTATTTTGCTGATGGAATTTTAGGCCAGCTTATAAATAAATTTATTTTTCAGTATCTTGGCTATAAGATTCCCGGTTTAGGCATTGTTATTGTTATCGCGATTATTTTTC
>JBDRIY010000011.1:0-2765 GCA_043815445.1 Candidatus Omnitrophota bacterium | reverse complement strand
TCTCATTTTAAACTGCTAATTGCTAATTGATAATTTTGCATTTCCTGCATCTTCCTAAGGATAAATTCTCGCCGGATAACCCTGATCTTTCAATTCCAAATAAACCTCACGCGCTTGGTAGAGGCGTTTATATCTGCCTACCCTTACTTTATATATAGGGTAACCGCTTTTGGCTTCTTCAACAATATAAGGCTTATATTTATCAGCTAAATCATTAACTATACTAAGAGCGTTGTTTTTTTCGCTAAAAGCGCCCACCTGAACAGTAAAAAAGTCTCCATAATCCTCTAAAGTATCCACAAACTTCATTTCTAAACTTTGAGGATATTCTTTTTTAATAAGTTCTAAATACTTATTTCTTTCTTCCCAATTCCCCTGCTTTCCGGCAACTTGAGCTAAACGTAAATATACTATAGACATAATATTCAAAGAAAAGCTTTCTTTCATTATTTCCTTATAAATCTTTTCAGCTTTTAGATAATTCTTCTCTAAAAAATAACTATCAGCAAGTTTAACTGCTCCTTGAGCCCAAAGCCCTGAATTAGGAAAACGGGTAATAAGCTTACGCAGACAATCCCGGGCCTTAACATAATGCCCAAGCTTAATATTCGCCAACCCCAAAAAATAAAGGCTCTCATCGCTAACCCTAACCCCCCGAGCCTTACTCAACGCCTCAACATAATCACCCAATAAATAATCCTGTTGAGCGTCGGTTAATGAGTGAGCATAAGCGCTCAAGGGTAAAAAAGTTAAAATTAAAAATATATAGATATTTTTCATTTGTATTCAGAATTAGAGTTACGTTGTTCGGTTGCGTAGCTCGAATCGTCTTACGTCTGTCGGTTGCGTCTATTGAATTTATCCCATGATAAAGCTAAATTATACAACTGCCTGCTTATTTTATCGTAATTATCGATTAATTCTACGCATAGCTTAACGTCAACACAACTAAGATATAAGTCTTTTGCCTGGCTTAGAGAAACTATTGTTTCATTGGATTCTGTTAAGGCATCGTCGATATATTTCTGAAAACCTCGCTTCTGGTGTCTCTTAGAGTGGCCTTCGGCGATTAATCTTGGCATAGCCTTAGTTGACCTTCTAAGCTGATCTTTAAGATCATATTTTTCTTCCTTAGGCAATTTGGGCAATATTTCTTTATGCGCTATTAACATAATTCTATATGAACTTTGGTATACCTCTAAATCATAAAAACTTCTTATCCGTTTTTCATTTTCCATCACGTTCAACGTTCAACAGTAACCGTTTCCAGCTACGCAACCGTACACCGTTCAACGTTCCCTTTTACATATCGCCGATATCCGTTTCTGTAAATCCAGCAATATTTTATGCCTTCTTTCTTTTTCTTTTTGCGAAACATCATCCTCTAATTCCAAAGCCTTAGTATGCGGCCGGGGCGAATACTTAAAAATGTAAGCGTAATTAAACTTAACTTTTTCTAAAATATCCTTAGTCCGCAAAAAATCTTCTTCAGTCTCGCCGGGAAAACCTACGATAACATCCGCGCCCAAAACTCCTTTTGTTATTTTCTTATAATCATCCGCCAATTGCAAATACTTTTCTCTTGTATAACCCCTATTCATCATCTTAAGAATACGGTTTGACCCGGACTGAAAAGGCAAATGCAACTGCTTCTTAATCTTTTGAGACTTTGCCATAAGCTCAAACAACTCAATCGAAGTATTCCGGGGATGACTGGTTACAAATCCAACCTCCTCAACCCTATCAATCTTATCCACCTCTCTCAACAAATCAATAAAATCTATTGTTTTTCTTTTTTCGGATTTCGGATTTATAACATAATTATAATCATTTACATTCTGCCCCAACAAAGTTATCTTCCTAATTCCCAAATCAACATTCCTCTTCACCTCATCAATTATATCCGCGGGCTCGCGCAAACGAAGTTCACCTCGGACATAAGGCACAATGCAATAAGAACAATAATTCGAACATCCCGTAGAAATAACAACCTGGGCGCTATCCGGCTCAACCCTAAAAGGAGCCCGATAAAAATCTTCATTCCTTAACCTGTCTTCTAAGTCAATAATCCGAACTTTTTCTTTTTTAATTTTATCTATATACTCAGGAACTCTATCAACACAAGAAGGCCCGCAGATTAAATTAACATGAGGCATTTTCTTAAAAACTTCCTCCCCGCGGTTTCGAGCCATACAACCAATGAGGCCGACTACTTTACACTGCAAGCTACAGGCTACAGGCTCCAAGCTTATCTTTTTTAGGGAACCTAAAAAAGATAATGCCCTATCCTCAGCATGCCCCCGCACAGAGCAAGTATTAACCAAAATAACATCAGCCTTTTCAGCGCTATTAACAATAACATATCCTTTTTCCAAAAAAAGCCCCATCAAAGCCTCAGAATCGCGAAAGTTCATCTGGCAGCCGAAGGTCTTAATATAGACTTTAGGCATAAATCTTTTCTAACTCCTTGATTTTGTTTAAGATTTAAAGAATTTTGGGCTTCAAAAAAGAAAGAATTAAAAGGGGCGAAAAAATCAAAAGAAAAAATCTCTTTTCGGGCGATTTTGATGTTTTTAAAAAGCAGCCGCGCTACCTGCTTCTCCTGATCCAAACTAAGCTCTTTTTGCTTTGGATCATACCCTGAAATAAACTCCTCAACCCGGTTCAAATAGTCCTTTGATCGCTCTCTCTCAACCTCTCTAAGTTCTTGTAATGCAATACATTTTTGCAGTTCTTCTTCCTCAACTCGCAAGCCGTTATTTTTC
>JBDRIY010000010.1:0-6048 GCA_043815445.1 Candidatus Omnitrophota bacterium | reverse complement strand
TCTAATAACTGTTTATGTTATAGGAGTGCTTTTTTATTTTGCTGATGGAATTTTAGTCGAATTTATAAATAAATTTCTTTATCAGTATATGGGTTATAAAATTACCGGCTTAGGGATTGTTATTGTTATTTTAATTGTTTTTCTCTTAGGGATACTTATTCATCTTTCCAGTATGAGGCTTTTTAAGTGGATAGAGGGGTTGTTCTTTAAGATACCTTTAGTAAACAAAATTTATTTTCCTATTAAGAAAATAGTTGATTTTCTTTTCTTTCCCCGCCGGAAGAGTTTTCGCAATGTTGCTTTAATAGAGTATCCTCGAAAAGGAATTTATGCTATAGGTTTTGTGACTAATGAGAATTCTATACTATTTAAAGGAAAGGGGGAGAGAAAATTTCATAATATTTTTATCCCTTCTTCACCTTCACCCTTAACAGGTTTTACTATTATCGTAGAAGAAAAGGATATTATTTTTTTAGATGTAAGAGCTGATGATATTATGAAATTAATTATTTCCGGAGGGCTTCTGAACCCCTAAAAGAGAATTAATTTTAAAATTAACATTCAGGCTGTGTTGCGATCGCTTCTCTCTGTCATTCCCGCCTGTGCCCGTGAGGGTGCGAAAAAGGGAATCCAGTAAATCAATAAAATGCTAAAATAATTTTAGATGGTAAAATATGGACAAGGATTATTTGCTTAAAAAAGACGGCAGCTTTGTTATAAAGAATTATAATCTTGCTCACCCTTTTTCTAATTTTCTTCCCGGTATTGCCGGTGAGTGGGGCGTGCCTCTTTGGGCATTTTATGTAAATCGGGGCCAGGCAATATCCAGTTTTGGCATAAAAGATAAAAATCACTCAATTGCTGAATTTTTTCCCGCTGATAAAGCTTACGCCCTTACTTCTTCTTTTGGCTTTCGTACTTTCGTAAAAATTAATAAAAAAACATATTACGAACCGTTTCAAGTTAATTCTTCACGCGGCAGGCAAGAGGAGATGCTGATTCAAAGCAGTTCTCTGGAGCTTAAAGAACGCGGGGCTTATTCCGGATTAGAATTCAAAATTAAGTATTTTACCCTGCCTAATGTTTCAATGGGGGTTTTAGTAAGAAAAGTTTTAATAAAGAATATTTCAGGAAAAAGAATTAATTTAGAAGTCCTTGACGGCTTAAGCAGAATTATTCCTTTTGGCTCAGCAAATCCTTTTTTAAAAGATATGTCCCGCACTCTTGAGGCTTGGATGCGTTCTTATATTGAAGATAATTTAGCTACTTTTCGGCTTATAGTTGACCCTAGAGATGTAAGCCGGACCCAATACATTGAAGGGGCTAATTTCAACTATTCTTTTTCCAGCGAAGACGGTAAGAAAGTTCCTGCTTATATGATTGTTGACCCTTTAGCTGTGTTCGGCCAAGACACATCTTATTCTTTTGCCCGCGATTTTTCTAATAAAAATTTTAAGATTCCTCTTAAACAAATAACTTGCGGGAAAACTCCCTGCGCTTTTAGTTATTTTAAAAAAAGTTTAGCTGCCGGCCAAGAGCATACTTTTTATAATATTTTCGGCTCAGCCTTTAAGCAAGAGCTGATCAAGAAGTGGACTCAAGAAGTATGCCCGTCTTTTCTAAAGGAAAAAGAAAAGGAAAACGAAGCAATAGTTGAAAATATAAAGAATAATGCTTTTTGTTTTTCAAACTCTCAGAGATTCAATCATTATATTAAAACTACCTATTTAGATAACGTTTTAAGAGGAGGGATTCCCTGGCATCCGCTGAATAAGGGCCGAGAAGGCGATTGCGAGCCGTATTACATATATTCCCGTAAGCATGGTGACCCGGAAAGAGACTATAATAATTTTCAACTTCTTCCTTCAAACTTTTCCGAGGGTGAGGCTAATTATAGGGATATAAATCAAAACCGGAGAATGGACCTGTTTTTTGAGCCGGCGCTCAAAAGTAAGAATATCGTTTATTTTTTCAATTTGCTTAAGATTGACGGCTATAACCCTTTAATAGTTAAAGGAGAAAAACTTTATTTTGATAAAGATGAAGCGGAGAAATTATTAGCCGAGTTTAACTTAGAAGACCATAAGCTGTCTCAGCTTATGATTAAAGGGTTTTATTCGGGAGAATTTTTTGAACTTTTAGGACAGAGCTGTCAGAGTAGAAAAGAAGAATTAATTAGAGCTGTACTTGCAAAGGCAAAACGCCGAATACAGGCGGATTTTCGCGAAGGGTGCTGGATAGACCACTGGCATTATAATCTAGACCTAATTGAAAGCTTTTTATATTTTTACCCTGAGCAGGCTGAAGAGTTGTTTTTAAGCAAAGATTTTACTTTTTGGGATGATGAACATCGGGTAAAGAAAAGAGTAAGCCGTTATACGCTTAGAGCGGGAAAAGTTTACCAAGGCGAAAGTTTAGAGGCCTCAAAAGAGAAGAAAATGTTTTTACGGGAAAAAGAAGAGCCTAAAAACATTTTAAGAACAAGAACGGGTGAAATCTATAAAACAAGCTTTATATGTAAGTTATTAACTTTAATCCTTAATAAAGCAGCATCTTTAGATCCTGAAGGAATAGGGGTTGAAATGGAGGCGGATAAGCCAGGCTGGTGCGATTCTTTAAACGGTTTGCCCGCGCTTCTTGGTTCGTCTGTATGCGAAACCATTGAGCTTAAAAGAGCTGTCTTGATTCTGCTTGAAGCAGTAAAGAGGATAGAAAAAAAAGGCATAAAGGTTATTGACGCCGCTGAGGAACTTTTTTTATTTACAGAACAAATAGATAGTTTTCTTAAGGCTTTTCTTTCATCTAAAGAAAAGAACCGCGATTATGCTTGGTGGGATAAAACTAATTTAATAAAAGAAGATTTTAGAGAAAAAACTTTTTATTGCCTGGAAGGGAGAGAAAAGGAGTTCTCTTTAGAATTTTTAAAACAATTTTTAGAGAATTTAGAAATCAAGCTTAGTATATGTATAAAAAAAGCTAAAGACAAAAAAACCGGCATTCACAGGGCTTACTTTACTTATGAAGTGGAAAAATATGAGCTTAATCAAGACAAGAATATTATTCCTTTAAAATTTAAAGCTAAGCCTTTAGCTTTGTTTCTTGAAGGAGCTGTGCACGGTATGCGGATAGAAGGCAAAAAAAGTTTATATGATAATTTGAGAAAAAGTGAGCTTTTCGATAAACAGCTTAAAATGTATAAGCTTAACGCTTCTTTAGAAAAAGAATCTTTAGAAATCGGAAGAAGCAGAATATTTGTTCCCGGCTGGCTTGAGAATGAGTCAATATGGCTGCATATGGAGTATAAATATTTGCTTGAGTTGCTGAAAAAAGGTTTTTATGAAGAGTTTTTCGATAATTTTCATAATTGCGGAGTATGTTTTTTTGACCCTGTGAAATACGGAAGAAGCATTTTGGAGAATTCTTCTTTTATCGTAAGCAGCGCTTATCCGGATAAGGATTTATGGGGTAAGGGATTTGTAGCCCGCTTAAGCGGAGCAACAGCGGAATTACTTAATATCTGGGTTTTGCTTTGTATGGGAAAAAAGCCTTTTTTTATTGATAAAAAAGGAGAGCTTTGCATGGGCTTGGCGCCAATTCTTAAAAAAGAATTATTTACTAAAATTAAAGATACGGTTATTTTTGAGGGCGAAAAAATAGCTATCCCTAAAAATACTTTTTCTTTTAAACTTTTCTCTAAAACTTTAATTGTTTATCATAATCCTCAGAGAAAAGATACTTTTGATAAAGATTGCTGTATAGAAAAAATAAAAATATCTAATAAAGGTAAAGAAATCAATGTTTTTTCAGCGGTTATGAAACAGCCGCTAAGCTTAGCAATAAGGAATAAAGAAGCAGAAAGGATAGACATTTATCTTAAATAAAAAAATATCCTTCGAAGATTTTAATCTGTGTCCTTTGTATTTTCAGCCAGAGGCTGATCCGCCTTTGGAGGAAATCAGTGTCCTCAGAAATTTTTGAATTTTTTCAAAAATTTCAAAAAACCCCTTGACAATATACATATTATTTGATAAAAAGCTTATAGGCTCTTTGAAAGCGTTTACACCGTTAGAAAAGAGAGTTTTCTAATGGTGTAAACAAAAGTAGGTTATAACATTCACGGATAATTTTAAACTTGGCAAAGGAGGGGGTGATGCAAAAAATAAAGCCTGAAATTATCAAAAAAAGTGAATGTATAGCTATAGGTTCACAAACAAACAAGGATTAAGAACCTTGCGGAATAGATTGTGTTATAAATTAATATTTTGTTAGAAGAAGAAGGAGGGTTTAATGAATAGAAAAATAATAGTGGCTTTGGTAGCGCTATCCTTCGCTTTAATGGGAACAACATTTGCGGCAGTTGAAAACATCAAAGTAAGCGGAGATATGAACGTTGAAAGTATTTTGAGAAATTTATCTTTAGGGTCTGACGTAACAGTAGACGAAGCTAATGATCATGGTTTGCTAATTTCTCAGATTAGGTTACGTTTTGACGCTGATTTAACTGAAAATGTATCAGCGGCATTACGCCTTATTTCTGAGGATACATGGGGAGAAGATAGCAATGATGATATAGAAATAGATTTAGGCTATGTAGAGTTAAAAGAGTTCCTCTATCAGCCTTTGTCACTTTGTGTTGGCCGTCAAGAGTTAAAGTATGGGAATGGGTTGATTGTAGGAAATCCTGATACTAACCAGGGAGATCCTGCTCTTGATAACGCTACAAGTTTATCTGCAGTTGCTGAAGATTTATCTTTGAGGAAGTCTTTCCAAGCTATAAAAGCAACTCTTGATCTTGCTCCTTTTACAGTTGATGTTGTTTTGGCTCAAGTTGATGAAGTAACTACTAGTCTTAGCAGAGACGATGAGTTTCTTTATGGTGTGAATGTAGCTTATGATTGGGATTCTTACAATGGCATATCTGAACTTTATTTTTTCGGAGCTGACAATGCGCCAAGAACTGCCTATACAGATGAGTCAAGCAATGTTTATACTCTGGGCGCGAGAACTCAGCTTGACCCAACAGATAAGATAAGCCTTGGTTTAGAAGGCGCGTTTCAGTTTGGTAATTATTTGCCAACTGCTGGAGCAAATAGCGAACACAGAAGAGCATTCGCTTTTCAAACTGACGCCGAATATAAGTTTTTAAATGACTATAATGTAAAGTTAGGCGCTGGTTATACTTTTTTAAGCGGCAACAAAGAATCAGGCACTGATGTATATGAGGGCTGGGATCCTTTATGGGAAGACCAAACTCCTGCTGAAATCATTAATATTTTAATGGAAAATAGCAATGTTCATCTTATTACAGCTTCTGCTTCTATGATGCCTCGGGAAGATGTTACCTTAGGAATGCTTTACGCGCATGCTCAGCTGGCTAATAAATTAGAAAGCGCGGCTTATGTGGGTACTTCAGATCCTAATACGGCAACAGCTGTATTTGGAGGACCAGGCCTTGTAACTGGCGGTTATGTCATGAGTCCGAGTAGCCGTAGTTTTGGCGATGAAATTGATGCTTATGCTTGCTATGATTATACTGAAGATGTTCAGCTAGTGCTTAAGGGCGCTCTTTTTATGCCCGGCGGAGCATTCAGCTATGCTAATAATCAACGCGCATATTCTTTAAGAGCTGGTTTGTCAGTAGACTTCTAAATTCGATTAATCAAATAAAAAATCCCGCGCTCGGGAAACTAGGCGCGGGATTTTTTATTTCTAAGCTAACACTCCTGGCTAAAGAGTAGTTGAATCAGGGTTATTTCTTGTTTTTATCTCAAAAATAAGTATAATAGGTAATTATATAGGGGTAAGCAGAAAATTGGATAGAGGATTATTTGAATAAATAGTGTAATTCAATTCAACTAGGTTATTTGAAGTAAGTATTACAAGTATTGTTCCGGCTCGCGAAGATGTTGATGAAAATCCCTGCGGGATTTCCCTCAACGCTCGCCGGAATTCAATTCAACTAGGGTTATTTGAAGTAAGTATTACAAGTATTGTTCCGGCTCGCGAAGATGTTGATGAAAATCCCTGCGGGATTTCCCTCAACGCTCG
>JBDRIY010000009.1:0-18431 GCA_043815445.1 Candidatus Omnitrophota bacterium | reverse complement strand
CCTATATTACCGGCATTGTCTATTCTTACCCGTTCAATGGGCGCCGCTCCATCTGCCGTATAAAAAGCTAATGCTCCTTTGTAATCCGCATTATCAATATCAGTAATAATTCCACCGATCTCAGCAACATCTGTTTTCCCTCCGGTTGTGCGATTACCGTGAAAACGCAGCTTGGCCACGTTATCAGCCGCGGCTGTCCCTGTATGAACGAGACTAAGAACTTTAGCTTCGTTTGAAGAGTTCCATTCTCCAAAATTTGCTCTTGATAAATCAAGATATCCAGTGTCCGATGCCCACGTATGATGAAAAAAAAGATATCCATCTTTAAGAGCCAGCGGTGTATGTTTACTCGCAGCGCCTCCTGATATATCAACATCGCCTATCAAAAGCCAATCGCTAGTGCCAACTGCATTATAATAAGACGTTATTGTCATATCATCTTGTGTAGCGCCGTCATTGTCATAAAATAACAACTGCCCTTGATAACCAATCCCAATATTACCGCCTGAGGTTTCCGTACCAATGGATAATGATTGAGCCGGCTCCGCCGTCCCTATGCCGACGTTGCCGGTAGCTCCGTCTATCCTCATGACCTCGGTATCCACCGCGCCATCAAGAACTTTGAAAATTATATCCTGATTGCTTGCGTCGTTTTCAATTGTTAAATCCGTGGCAGTAGCGCATTTTATATTATCGGTGTAAAGGTTCGCCCATTGGGTACTGCTTGATCCTAAATCTCTGCTTGAGTCTGTATCTGCTATTAAATTAGATGAGATTGCTGTTGTCAGCACTTCTTCAGTTAAGTCTGCGTGGGCTTCAGTTACTAGGTATTTAGCGTCAGTTACGCCAGCGCCGCTACCGGTAGTAGTTATATTTCCGCTTTCATCTACTTTAAACATACTTACCCCAGCTACTTGTAAATCAATAAGGTTTCCTAAGTATCCGCTGGCCGCGTTTACAGCAATTTGAGTGCCTGATGATGACCCGCTAAAATACCCTGAAGTTGACCCATCCCAGGCGCCAGCGCCTGCTGAAACAAGTCCGTATTTAGCGGATGCCGCGGCATTATAAATTTGAAAGTATGATGTGCCGTCGATTTTAAAATCTAAAAGTTTATCTGATGTGCCGGGAGCTGATGTTTCAGTCAGATTAAACCTTAATCCAGTATAATTTCCTGAGGTTTCTTTATCTATTGTCGCGGATAGAGTATAAGCATTTTCATCGCCGGTTGCTGTTGAGCAGGTTACAGAGCTTGTAACTTTGCTGCCGGAAGCCGGAGATAAAGATAAATCTGTACCGGAAGTAGTAGCTATAGTATCTACGTAAAGGGTTGACCAGGCAACAGCTGAAGAACCTAAATTATCAGTTGAATCAATATCAGAAACAATACTTGCGCCTGAGGTTATACCGCCGTCAGAATAAATTATCCCATCTACTTCTAAAAGCCCTGATACAAAAAGATCATCATTAGCTGAAGCGGTTTCGGCTGTGCCGGCATCGCCGATTATGGTATAAGCTGAAGCAGGAAGAAGAGTTAGGTTTACCGATGATACAGTCCTGATAACATCCACATAAAGGTTTAACCAGCTTAGAGTAGCTGAACCAAGGTTATTGACTGAATCAGCGTTTGAGGTGATGTTCCCGCCGGAAGTTATGCCGGAATCAGCGTAAATAACGCCGTCAGATTCTACAGAACCGGTTACGTGTAAATCATCATTAGAAGTAGCATTAGAATTTGACCCTCCCGCATCGCCGATTTGGGTATTACCCCCGGTTCCCGGACAAATCACAAAATCTTCGCTGGTTGTCGTGGTTATATCAACGGGCACGCCGTCGAATTCTAGGGTGCCGGCGCGAGCAGAATAAATACCAATAAATAAGAAGAGAATAAAGATAAAGGGGACGCTTCTATTTAATTTAAACATAACACCTCCATTTTTTTAATGAATAAGATTTCTCCCGAAGTTTACCCTGAGTATTCCCGAATGGGTCGAAATGACAATAAAGGGAACGTCGAAACAATAAAGGTAACAAATACAAATAAAGGGGACGCTTCTATTTAATTTATTTGTGAGTAACATGATTTTTTCCTCTCTTTGCTCTCATTCTTAGGTTTTTGCGCGACTTTGACTGTTTCTCCGCTGGCAATTTTATTAAAGCTCTTTCCCTTCTTAACTCTCTCACTAACTCTTCTTTTGTCGGTAAATACAGTTTGTATCTTGAAGCGAATATTTGTTTATTTTCTTTTGAAAGAGTGTAGCGGACAACCGCGTCTTTTTTGTATTCACATAAAATAAGGCCTACCGTTGGGTTATCATCCGGTTGTATAAGTTCACGGTCATAATAATGCACATGCATCTGCATTTGCCCGATATCCTGACGGGCAAGCTTACCTATTTTTAAATCAATCAAAACGTAACACTTCAATATTGTATTGTAAAAAACAAGGTCAATATAAAAATGGTCTCCATCAAGCGATATTCGCTTTTGCCTGGCGACAAAAGTAAAGCCTTTCCCCAATTCAAGGAGAAATTTTGACAAATTATCAATTAAAGCCTGTTCTAACTCACTTTCATACAATTTTGACTGCGGCGACAGGCCTGTAAATTCAAGAACATACGGATCCTTAATCATATCTTCATATGTCCGTAATTCCTGTCCTTTTTGAGCTAATTTCATAAGGTCTTTCTTGTTCTTGCTCAAAGCAAGCCGTTCAAAAAGAAAGCTTCCTTTCTGCCGTTCTAGCTCCCTTGCCGACCAATTATTCTTAATACATTCTATTTCGTAAAATGAGCGCGCTTCGGATTTTTCTATCCGCATTAAAATCCGGTAATGCGTCCAACTTAATTCGTGACGCAACGCGTCACGTTTTGGATAAATAAGATAGAATCGCCGAATATTGCGTAAATTTGATTCATCAAATCCTTTGCCAAAATCAGCAGTAAGTTTTTCGGAAAGTTTTTTTAAAATTGTTTTGCCGTAGCTGGCGCGGGATTTCCCTTTTTGCTCTTCTTCAACTATTTCACACCCGATACACCAATACGCTATGACCATTTCCGCATTAACAGCGCGCGCAATATTTCCGCGGGCATTCTCAATGATCTTTCGTATGCGGTCATACATCTCCCGTGATTCCTTATTTGCTTTACTCAAGCTGCCGGATTTTGATTTTTTAGATTTCATAAGTAAAAGGGGACGCTTTTATTTAATTTATTCGTGCCAGGGGACGTTTCTATTTTTTTGAATATCTGGATTCCCGCTGGAGTTTATCCCGAGTATACCCGAGGGGCGGGAATGACAAAATATCCGGCACTTCTACGCTTCTTCGGTTACTCGGAACAATTCAGATGCTGAGGTTATGCCTTTGGCTACTTTTTCGAAACCGGCATCTCTTAAGGTTTTCATTCCCGCTTGGACAACTTCGTCTCTCAGGATAGGCGCGGATGCTTTACGGCCGATAAGTTCTTTTGTCCTGTCATTAGGGATTAAAAATTCATATATACCTATTCTGCCTTTATACCCGCGCTGTTTGCATTTATGGCAGCCTTTTTCTTTATAAAAGATAAGAGATTGCTTCGCCTCACTCCGTGAGGCTCGCAATGACGGTGGTGTATATGAGGCTCGGATACCAATCTCCTTTAATAATTCTGCTGAAGGAGTGTATTTTTCTTTGCAAGAATCACAAAGTGTGCGAACTAGACGTTGAGCTAAAATACCAATAACAGAAGAAGCTACCAGAAACGGCTCAACACCCATATCTATAAGCCTGGCTACAGCTGAAGGGGCATCATTAGTATGCAGAGTAGAAAAAACTAAATGTCCGGTTAAGGCGGCGTGTATGGCAATGTCAGCGGTTTCTTTATCGCGTATTTCGCCAATCATTATGATATCAGGGTCCTGCCTGACAATAGAACGAAGGCCTTTGGCAAAAGTAAGCCCGGCTTTTACGTTTACCTGAGACTGACGAATATGAGGAATTTCGTATTCTACAGGATCCTCTAAAGTAATTATATTTTTTTCTAAACTATTTATATCATTTAAAGCAGCATAAAGGGTAGTAGTTTTACCGCTGCCGGTTGGGCCGGTAACTAAGATGATTCCATAAGGCCTATGAATTAGCTGAGAAAAAAGCATAAGGTTCTCTTTAGAAAAACCTAATTGCTCAAGCTTTAGTATACCTCCGAAACGATCAAGTATTCTTATGACTACGTTTTCTCCATGCATTGTAGGAAAAGTGGAAACTCTTAAGTCAACATCTCTTCCCGCGACAGGCATCCGTAAGCGCCCATCCTGAGGAAGGCGTTTTTCAGCAATATCCATATTTGCCATTATCTTTATTCGGGATATAACTGAGGCCTGTTCTTCAAAAGCTATTTCAGCAGCTGAATAAAGAATCCCATCTACGCGGCAACGGCAGTTAAAACTATTCTGCTCCGGCTCAAGATGAATATCAGAAGCGCCCATTTCCACAGCCTTACTTATAATATCGTTTACCCTGTTGATTACCGGCGCAAGGTTAGCGGATTGTTTTAAAAAAGCTATTTGGTCAGAAGGAAGATAGCTGGCCTTACCTGTTGAAAATCGAGCTTCTTCATACACTTTATCACCAGAGAGTTTTGAACTATCCCCTGCGTCTTGCCGATTATATTCTTTTTCTATAACTTTGAGGATAGCAGCGGGACAGGCAAAAACCGGCCGGGCTCTGTAGCCTGAAACACTCTGGATTTCATCTACAGCCTGAACATTCAAGGGGTTAGACATAGCCACTGTAATAGTATTTTGAACCATAACAGGCACTAGTGTATATTTACGGCAAAGCTCTTCAGGAACAAGATCGATTGCTTTAGGCTCAATATTCATCTCAGACAAATCCACAAAAGCAAATCCAAGCTGTTGGCTTAAGCCCCTCGCTAGTTTTTCTTCGCTAACTGCCCCTCGGCTAAATAAAATTTCGCCTATAAAGCCGCCTCTGACTTTTTGTTCTTTAAGAGCTTCCTCCAGCTGTTTAGCGGTAATTATCCCTTGCTCTTTTAACACTTCGCCTAATTTTCGCTGATTATTTTGTTCCATAGTCAAACAATAATCAATAACCAAGATATTCTTTTAATAACCAAGATACAAGATACAATAACCAAATAATAACCAATAATCAAATTCAAATAACCAAACTAAAACGAAAAAAAACAGTTTTGTTAAATAACCAAATACCAGGCCTTATTGCGATTTATCTATGATGGAAGATAAAATCTTCTTAAGTTCATCAGCTTCTTTAATCAAAGGATTAATTTCTGAATTTCTATCTCTATTAGCCTCTAAAATCAACTCTAACCAATGAAGACTTTCTTTTGCTTCTCTTCTTGCAATTCTCATTCTTTGAATAAAATCCTTTTTACCCAAAGCATCATTAGCTTCTCTGTAATTAGCCCCAATAGAACCAGAAGCGCCAACGACTTGGCCAACTAATCTATCATTCATTGGATTTCTTAGTAGTTTTTTACACATTCTAATAACAGCTTTAGCAAATTCGGTAGTTCTTTTTTCTAAATCAAATTCTCTCATTGTTTTTGTTTGGTTATTTGAATTTGGTTTATTGGTTATTATTTGGTTATTGGTTATTTTTCATTTTACCCCACTACTTGCTATTTAACCGGCTGAACTTCTTCCCAGAATGTGTCTTCTATCAAAGTAACTAAAGTTACAACCGGCTGATCAAGCTTGTTATCGCGGCAAGCGTAAACCCAAACTTCCAAAGGGCTTGAGCCCTGAATAAATTCTCTTTTTATCCGCCATTTCATATTGTTTAATTCAAGGGGGGGGCTTTCAAGATCAGGATATATAGAATTTCCCATTTTTTGCAGGTTTTCTGTGGTAATATTTAGATTTTTTACTTTTTCCATCTCCCATTTTGCCAGATTAGCGGCGGTAATTAAATCCTGAGAAATTGTAGTAGAATACAAAGAATGAGAAAATAACTGCATTATAGGGACAAACAACACTCCCATTATCGCTAAAGTTATAAGCAGTTCTATATAAGTAAAACCGTTTTTCTTCATAAAGCCTTATATTGAAGCTGAATTTTTTTGGTAACGCCGTTAACAGTACCCTCGGAAGTAATCACGCCCTGATTACAATCAACCTCAACCACATAAACCCCATCTCCTAAGTTAATAGGGCCGATAGATTTTTCTGATCCTCCATCAGCGCCAGCCTGAGTACGCAAAGAATTGGTAGCGTAAGCAATTCCGGCTTCAGCTAAATATAAGGCTTTAGCTTTATCTATGTCTGTTCGTGTGCTAAGGCTAACCGAAGAAAAAAATGCCGCTAAACTCGCGCCAATCAAGGCTATAATCAAAAGCATAGCTATAACACTAAATAATACTATGCCTTTTTTATACCTCATCTCTTCTCCGCGCCCATCCGCGTTCTTCAAATCCACGTTGTCACCATTCACTCGGTATTACACCTTCAGCGTCGCCCCAATGCGAGTCAAGCTCCATATCCCAATCAACCACAATCTTAGCCTTATCTATAAGATAAGCCCAGCCGCCGTCTCCGGATAACTGGCTGTCGGAGCGGCAATTCTCAATATCGGCGCTACCTTCTTTAGAAGAAATAAATTCAACAGGAATTAAATCTAAATACGGCCTTTCTATACCCATATCATTGTAAGTTACCTCTAAAAGTTCGTCTAATTCTTCCGGATACCGGCCTTCTTTAGTTCGAAATAAGCTAACCCTTGTCCTTAAAGTGCTTAAATTAGTTTGGGTGGCGGCAAGCCTGGCTTCAGTATCAAACCCAATAAAATTAGGAATAACTGTCGCGGCTAAAATAGCGATTATACTTATTACTATTAATAATTCTAAAAGAGTGAATGCCTTGTTTTTAAAAATCATAATCTTGGATGCCTCCTTTTATAAATAACCAATAACCAAGATATTCTTTTAATAACCAAGATACAAGATACAATAACCAAACAATAACCAATATTCAAATCTCAATAACCAAAGAATGCAATAAATTGAATTGTTTGATTATTGATTATTGATGATTGGAATTTGTTTGTATCTTGTATCTTGGTTATTGGTTATTTTATTCCCCTATCCCCTAAAGACTTTGATTAAATTAAATATCGGCAATAATACGGATAAGGCGATAAACGCTACCATACCTCCCATTGCTAAAAGCATAAACGGCTCCAATAAAGATGTTAAATTTTTAATAGTATATTCTATTTCCGGGTCATAAAAAAAAGAAATCTCTTCAAGCATCTGATCTATTTTTCCGGCTTTCTCGCCGGTAGAAACCATTTGCACTACCATAGGAGAAAAAAAACCACTCAGCTTAAATGCTGCTTCTAATGACTGGCCTTCAGTTATGGCTACCCGAATATTCTGAATTGACCTTCTCACAACCACGTTAGTAACTGTTTTCTCAGCCACAACCAGCCCCTGCAAAATCGGTATTCCTGAAGAAGTAAGCGCCGCTAATATTCTCGCGAACTGAGAAACTTGAATCTTAGCGTATAACTTTCCAAAAATAGGAAGCTTAAGAAGCCACTTGTGAAATTTAAATTTTCCTTCGTCATTTCTTATATACCTTTTAAAGCCGAACACTCCCATGCCAACACCAAATAAAATCGGAAGCCATAATACTCTTAGCGCTCCGCTTAAGCCTAAAACAATCTGCGTAGGCAAAGGAAGCTTTGCCTGAGAAGCCTGGAACACCATAACAAACTTAGGCAATACTCCCACTAATAAAAAATTTACTACCGCGAAAGCAACTATTACTAAAACAACAGGATATATCAAGGCTGATTTTATACTGGAAGAAATTTCTAATTCCCGAAGGCTCATTTTAGCTAACCTATCTAAAACTTTATCTAACATTCCTCCGGCTTCGCCCACCTCCACCATACTAACAAAAATTTCGGGAAAAATCGCCGGATATACAGCCAGAGCTTTAGAGAAGCTATCGCCTTCTTGTACTGACTGTCTAATATTTCCCAAAATTGACTTGAATTTTTTATTAATAGTCTGTTCACAAATCGTATTCAAGCTTGGCGATAATGCCATCCCTGAACGTACTAAAGTTGCTAATTGCCTGGTAAAAATAACAACCTCTTGTTTATGCAGGCGCTGAAAATGGCTAAAAATAGCGGAAATTAAAGAAAAGGAATTTTTCTGAATAGTTATTTCAACTATACTATAGCCAAGTTTATCTAAATCAGCGACAGCGCGGAGTTTGTTTTCCGCCTCAAGAGAACCGTTAATCAGCTCTCCTTGACCATCGCGCGCTTTATAAGCATATATTGGCATATCTTATTCCCCCTAAGAAAAATTCGAAACACGAATCCGAAATTCGAAACAAATTCGAATGACAAAAATTCAAATGACCGAAACAATATTCTCCGTTTTGAAAATTTGAACATTCGAATTTCGGATTTGTTTCGGATTTCGGATTTATCATTTTTTTACTTCATATTTCGAATTTATTCACTATGTATTATTTTAAATCCAAAAACTTATCGTAATACTCATTTGAGCGAACGCTATCTCTTAAATATTTAGCGAAAATTACCGATAAATTATAGTAAACTTCTTTATCAGAAGCATCGCCTTTTAACGCTTGTTTATAAAACTCTACCGCCTGTTTGTACCTGCCTTTCTGGGTGTAAAGATACCCTAAATTATATTTAATTTTCTTATTATCAGGGTTAAACTCTAAAGCTTTTTGATAAAAATTAACTGCTTTACTAAAATCTCCCTCTAAGGAATAAAGATAACCTAAAGCGCTGTAGATATCGCTTTTAGCTTTTATCTTTTGACTAAACTTATGGCTAACTGGAGCTAAAACCTCATAAGCATTTATTTTTTCTTTCATTTGAGCTGTATCATTATCTAATTTAGCTATTCTCTGCCGGGCAGACTCTAAGGTTCCTTGCAGTTTTTCTGCCCGGCCTTGTAGAGTGTTTATCATTCGCCGGGATGCAAAATTTTGTTCCTCTATATCTTTAATTTGAACCTCTTTTATTAAGATATTTTCTAGATGTTCCTTTTGTTCTGAAGAAAACTCTTTTTCTAAATTACCAATCTCTTTTGATAAAGAAACACCTTCTTGCCCCAACTGAACCTGCTTTTGCTCCAAAGCTTTAAGCCTTTTTTGCAGCTGAGAATTTACTGATTCAGTTTCAGCTAATTTAAGGTTTAAGCCTTTTATACTTTTTTCTTTATCCGACAAGTTTATTTTTAAATCTTTGCCGTTAGACTGGGCTTGTTCTAATTTTGTTTCTAAGCTGCTTATTGTTTCAAGAAAACTAAGATTTTGATCGGCTAAATTTTTTATTTGGCTATCTTTATCTAAAATGTATTCTTTCCGGCTTAAAGTGTATTCTTTCTCTAAATTACTATTGTCCTCTTTTAATTGAGCCTGGCCCTTTTCTAAAATTTCAGCCCTTTGCTCAAGCTGAGAATGGGCTGACTGAGTTTGAGTGAATTTTCCGGTTAGATCCTTGATAACTTCTTCTTTTTTAGACAAAGCTTGCTGAAGCTGTTGGTTTTCTGATTCAAATTGAGTTAAGTTTGTTTTTAAGGTTTGGCTTAAGCTATTCATTTTTTCTTTAGCTTGGGCATAATCTTCTTCTAATTTAAATATTTTTGTATTTAAATCTGAGTTTTCTTTTTCCATAGCATCTTTGGCCTGAGATAATTGAAAGCTATTTTCTTGAGCTTCCCCTAAGCTTATTTTTAGCTCTTTTGTCCGTATTTCTCCCTGAACAGCGGCTGTTTGAGCTTTTTCTAAACTTATTTTTACTTCTTTCAAACTATTTCCTAACTCTTCTATAATACTTTCTTTTTGAGAGATATTTCCTTCGTACTCTTTTCGCGCTAAAATATATTCCTTATTCGAATTAACGCTTCCTTCTTCTAAAAGGTTGAGCTTATTTTCTAATATCTTGACGCTTTTCTGAAGTTGGGAGTTTTTTGACCCGGTTTTGGCTAATTGCGTTGTTATGTTTTTAAGAATTTTTGCTTTCTCCGATAAGCCTGATTTTAACTTTTGCTTATCGCCTTGAACCTGCCTTAGCTGATTTTTGAAAACGTTATTTTGCTCTTTGGCTTGAACGTAATTTTTTTCAAGTTTAGATATTTTTATATTTAAGCCTGTATTTTCTTCCTTTAATATGTCTCTTATTTTAAATAGTTGAGAATTTTCTTTTTTAGCTTCTGCTAAACTTAGCTCTAATGCCTGAGAGCGGAATTTTGTTTCTTCTATGAGAGTATTTTTTTCTGAGCTATTTTTTTCATATTCTTTCTGGGTTACAGCAAAAGCTTCTCCTAAATTACTAACTTTTTCTAATAAAGAAGTATTTTCTTTACTTAACTGAATATGTTTTTCCTCCAGCGCTTTAATGTTTTTTTGAAACTGAGAGCTGTCTAATTCAGCCTTAGTAAGCTTTACTGTCAGGCCGCTTAAAACCTTTTCTTTTTCTAATAATATTTTTTGAAACTGTTTGTTTTCTAATTCGAATTCCGCAAGGTTGGCAGTTAAGCCTTTTATAGTTTCTTCTTTATCAGACAGGTTTATTTTTAAATCCTGGCTGACAGACTGAGTTTGGCCTAATTTTGTTTCTAAGCTGCTTATTGTTTTAAGCGAGGCAAGATTTTGATTTGCTAAGTTTTTTATTTGAGTATCTTTTTCTAAAATATCTTTTTTATGCTTATTCAGCGCTAAAGCGTATTCTTCTTTTAAACTACTGTTATCTTTTTCTAACCGGGCTTGTTTTTCTTTTAAACTTTTAAGCTCTTTTTGCTGCTGAACTGTTTCTGATTTCAATAAAGCGCGCTCAGACTCTAATAACTCCTGCTGTTCTTTTAAAACTTTATTGTTCTCAGCCAGATTTTCTAAGCTCTTACTAATATTCAGCCTTGTTCTATCCAGCTCTTCCTGCCAGGTAGAAGGCTGGCCCTGAGCTCGAAGAGAAAAAGAATAGGTTAAGGATAAAATGACAAAAAAGAACAAAAACTTATATTTAGAATAAATATACATCTATTTCCCCCTTTTCTTATTACCATCCCTGTAGATTATAATTCATTACCGTAGAGACGAGGCGTTGCCTCGTCTCTAAAATTATTCCATTAAAATCTTCAAATCAACAGGCTGACTTTGTTTTACCTTCATTAAAGGCAAAGCTAATTTTTTATATATTTTCTTTGCCTTTGTAACGAACGGGCTTTTAGGATAATCAGAGATTAAACGGCTAAAAGTATCTTTGGTTTTTTTATAATCCTTAAGGTCTTTATAATAAATCATCCCAGCCCTATACATTGCTTCAGGCGCGCGTTGGCTGTGGGGAAATTCCACGCTAATATGTTCATAAAGGCTTAGAGCCTGAGCATCTCTAAACTGCTTATTCTTTCTAACACTTTCTATTCCTTTACCCCTATCTAAAGCTTGGGCTTGTTTAAAAATTCTCTCCACAACGCTAAGCTCGCCTGTTTTAGTGATGTTAATGTAAACTTCTTCTTTGTCTCTCTTCTTTTTAGCCAAGGCTGTTTTCTCTTCCTGTGAACGCAAAACTTTGGGAGTGATAAAAACAGCTAATTCTTTTTGCTCCGCGCTTTTCTCGCTTCGGGAAAAAAGGAGCCCGAGAATAGGCAAATCACCCAAAAAAGGAATTTTTTCTCTACTGCTGCTATCAGTTTGTTTAATCAACCCTCCTATAACCAAAGTTTCTCCTTCTTTTACCCGTACAGTAGTATCAGCCTCACGGGTAGTAATTCTCGGCCCAGCGTCTAAAGATTCAGCCAGTGAAGAAACCTCAGGATGAATACGCATTGTAATATACCCGTCATCATTAATTTGAGGCGTAACCCTTAAGCTTGTTCCAATATCCACAAACTTAGTAGTTTCAGTAGTTCCCGAGGCAGTCTGAGTCCGTTCTTTATAAGGATATCTTTCACCAATCACAATCCTTGCTTCATTGCCGTTAAGCACTGCTATGGACGGCGACGCTAAAAGATTAGCTTTGCCGTCTTTAACTAAAGCGTCTATGGTAGCGGTAACTGTAAGCCCTTTTAAAGAAAGAGTATTCAAAACTATCTGACCTCCGTCTAAGGATGACTCCGTAGCCATATCTATTGTGCCCTGGGCCTGCTCGGAATATTTAGTGCTTCGGTCAAAAATACCCTGGCCGGGCTGATAATTAGCATCCCAAGTAATACCTAAGGATGCTAAATCAGTTGAAGTTATATCTACTATTTTTGCTTCTATAATAACCTGCATAGGAGCTATATCAATTTTTTGGAGAAGAAACTTAGCTTTTTGTATGTTTGAGATAAAATCAGTAATTATCAAGCTATTGGTAACTTCGTTCACCTTCATATCGCCCTTAGTAGAAATAACCTTTTTTAAAAGATTTTGAGCTTCTGAGGCTGAAAGATACTTAAGGAAGATAACTTCATTCTGAGTTTCTACTATCTCTGAACTGCCCGAAGATATATAAATAATGCCTGAGCGTTCTGAATAAGCTAACCCGTTTATGGTTAAAATAGCGGTTAAAGCGTCTCTAACAGTTACATCCTGCAAGTTTACGGTTACTTTGCCTTGAATATCAGGGCCGGTAATAATATTTAAATTATAGGTCCAAGCTAAGGAACGCAGGACATTCACCAAATCTACATTTTTATAATCAAGGCTTATCCTCTCTGATAGTTTACTCTCCGAGGCAGTATCTTTTTCTAAGGGCTCACCTTCTAAGGCTTGGCCTTTTTCGGAGTTGGAGAATACCGGTGTCCATTCCTGGGCTAAAACAAAATTATGACTAAAAAATAGGCTGAATATTAAAAAACAGATAAAGACAAACAATGGGTTTTTGCTTTTTTGTCCGCGCATTTTTAGATATTTCATCTCTCCCTCCTAAAATAACCTTCAGTATTGTCAAAATTATCTAATTTTAAATAACTAATCATCTTTTCTTTTTAATAACCAATAACCAAGATACAATAATCAAATAATAATCAAACACCAAATTTCAATAACCAAAGAATACAATGAAATTAATAAATAAACAAGCTTGGTGATTGATTACAGGATGTCTTTATCTTTCAATTGATAAAACATATTCTTCTGCTCCGCTGGCTAACAATACGGTATCAGAAAGAATTTGCTTCACCTTATAATTCCCAATTTCTGAGCCAACTTTCATTACACCACCATTTATGATCGCGGTTGAGCCTTTTGACCCGTAAGTTATACCTTCCAGTTTTAATTCTATTTTGCTGATCGTAGAAACCGGCCTAGCCTCAGAAACAAATATATCCCGATTTATCTGGATAGTGCTTTCTGCTTCCTTAGCTTTAAACTGCTCTACAAAAGATACCTTACCTAATAAAGTAGATACTACCATCCGGCCGCAAGGCTCTTTTTTAGTTTTTTTGCCTTTCAATTGAGAAATATTCAATTCCTCAATAATCAAAAAAGGCGATATAGATTCAATCTCCTTAATATAGCTTATGCTTTCTTTGTAGGAACCGTCAAATTTTAATTCAATAAAAATTCGGGAATACTCTTCGCCAAGCTCTAGTTTCTGGCGAATAGAAATTAACTTAATATCTTTTGCCGAATGGGCAAATTCACCTAAAAGTTGAGAAACATTTTTTTGAGCCGGAAGACTTTTCTCTATTCTGCCTATTTCTTTAAGTAATTCTTCGCTCTGAAGTTTTAAAGATTCTATATCTTGTTCTTGTTTTTTAATTTGAGGAAAATTAGCTTTAAGGTCCTTTATTCTTGATTCAAACTTTTTTATCTGAAATTGATAACGAGTAACTTTTTTAGAAAAAGGCTTATGAATAAGTTGAATATACAGCCCAAAACCTACCACCATAGTTAGTCCTACCACTAATATCTTTTCCCTAGTTTTAAGCTTCCCGAAATCAATCAATTTATCCATCTCTTTGCTTCCCCAATCTGTGTAATTATCAAGACATCCTGTCTTTACAGGATGTCTTTAATGTTCGCGGTTACTTCAAAACGATATATTTCAGCATCCGGCTCTTTTTGGCTATAGTTAAAAGTAGCGTCAACAAAATCATTACTACCGCGTAGTTTTTCTATTAAGTTCATTATAATTTCTGTGTTTGATCCCGAGCCGGTAATAGTTAATTTTTTGTCCGAATAAGACAATTTATCAACCCAAATTTCTTTGGGCAATAAAACTGCTACCTTGGCAAAAACATCAGAAAATTTATCCGGCTTACGAATGCTTTTGCTAAGCAGGCTAAGCCGAGATTGAAGCATAAGCTGTTTACTTAATAATTCGCTTTCATCCTGAGCTAATTTTAACTGGTCAGACTGCTTACGGCTTAATTGCTTTTGAACACTTTTAACTGTTTTAGCCAGTAAATCCATTTCTCTCTTATAAACTCCCGCTCTCAAGGTTTGAAAACTAATTAAAAGAACTAAACAGCATAAAGCTGCAACAGCAGCTTTTACCGGTTTTTCTTTTAACTTTTCCATAAAAACCTGAGCTGGATTCTTCTTTTTTTCCGGCAAAAGATCAATATTTTCTTGTTTTTTGATTAGCTTAGCTGCCGCTAATCCCGCGGCAGAAGTAAAACTACAGTAGTCGCTCAATAGGCTTTTCTTATGATTTCTAATATGGCTTGAAGGTTTAAACAGGCTAAAGGGATTTATTTTTTCTATAGAAACTCCTAATTTAGCGCCTAAGAAATGTTCCAAATTTTTAAGGTAGCCCCGCCGCCGGAAAGAATTATCTTATCAAATTGAGTCACCTGAGATTGGCTTACTTGGTATGAAAAATACTTAAATGAATTCTCTATATCTACCACAAGATTTTCTAATAAAGAAACTATTCCGTAAAAAACCGCGGCTGGTTTATCTTCATTTTTTAAAGGCACTTTTTCCTGTTTTAAAAATAGCTCTGTTTCTTTATCAGGATGCCAGAAATCTAAACCAAACCTGCATTTAGCACTTTCAGCATCTTTTTCGCTCATCTGGCAATTGTTAGATATCTGTTGAGTGATATTTTGAGAAGTTAAGGAGTAATTTCTTAAAAAATAAATAAAACCGTTTTTCCCAACAGCTAAAGAGCTTTCTCCAGCGCCTAAATCAAACCATATTGCTGCTTGGCCTTTTGCTGAAGGAAAAGCCTTAAACTTATATAGGTTTACCAAGCTAACGGAAGTTACCCCAAGTTCTACGGCATTCAACCCTGCTGAAGCAAGCAAATCTAACCTTTGAAGAACTACACTTTTAGGAGCGCAAATAACTAGTAACTTTAGCTGAGCAGTTTTAGGAATATTGGCTGAATCCCCCCAATTAATAAAATCATATTCAATTTCTTCTACTGCTAAGTTAAAAGGCTTAAGCTGAGTGAGTTTCCAGTGAATCGCTTCTTTAAGTTCTTGGCCGGCCATTAAAGGAAAAGTTAAATTAAAAGCTTGGATTTCTTTGGAGCCTAATCCCGTTACTACGTTTGGGCCTACTTTATTGCGCTCTACTATTTTTTTAAGCGCTTGTTTTTGACAGGTTATTAGATCTTGATAAGCTTGAGTAGTGTATTCCTGGCGATCAAGAGCAATTACTTCAATTTGGCCTTTAGAATTTTCAGCTAACTGCAATAGTTTGATGCTTGACGTGCCTATATCTATTGCTGCCGGAAAAGATTTTGCCAAAGATTGAGAAGACGGTTCAGAGATTACTTCGGGCTGAGCGGACTGTTTAAAATGAGTAAAAAGAGCAGATACTTTGTCTGTCGCCTGTTTTGGCCTTTCAAATATTTCCCGAACAATATCCTTAGGGCTATTTTTTTGATTATCCATAAATTTAATTTTTTATATAGCTAAAATATTAATTTAAAATTGAATCCGCCGATTTTGATTCCTTCTGCACTTCTCTCTCTATAGCATCAATATTAAATTCTGTCGAGTTAGGCTGAAGCTGAGTCAAAGAAATTACTTCTTCAGTTAAAGCAGCATAATCCTTAGCGCCCCTAGAAGAGGGATCGTATTCAAATATAGATTTCCTATGAAGGGACGCTTCAGCTAACTTAATATTCCTACGAATAGAAGTTTTAAATACCTTTTCTTTAAAATAATCCTTTATTTGTAGAAGTATATCTCTATTTATCTTAGCGCGATTATCAAATAAAGTAGGTAATATACCCAAAATTTCTAATTGAAAGTTCAGCCGCTCCTGGACAACTTTTATAGTGGCAAAAAGCTCTTTCATCCCTTCTAAAGAAAAATAATGAGCCTGAATAGGGACTAAGACAGACCGAGCAGCTACCATACCATTTATAGTTAAAAGATTGAGTGAAGGAGAACAATCCATAATGATATAATCGTAATTCTTAATTTTAGTATTTAGCATTTTATAAATAGCTGTCCTTAATATCCCCTCTCTTCCCAGCAAGTCCGCTATTTCCAGCTGGGCGCCGCTAAGCATAGGGACAGCCGGAACAATATCTAAATTTTTAATATAGGTCGGGACTATAGCCTGATCTAATTCAAGATTTTTTATCATAACATCATAAGCGGAAGAAGTTAAATTTTCTGTATCAATGCCTAAACCAAGAGAAGCATGCGATTGAGCATCTAAATCTATTATAAGAACTTTAAATCCTTTTCTTGCTAAGCAGGCAGAAAGATTAATACAGGTAGTAGTTTTTCCGCATCCGCCTTTTTGATTAACAATTATAATTAACGATGTTTTGGGCTGAACTTCTTTAGGCAAAGAATAACTCATTTTCTTTGTTTTCTGCTCAAAGTTTTGAACTTCTTTTTTGTTACGTCCCGCAAAAAAACTTTTTAAATCTTTAAACATTTTTGCCTCCTGGCATAACCTCCGGTTATGCCTGATACACAGATTTAAAACCGAGGACACAGATTAATTAAGGTGCCCGAAAAATATCTATATACGCCAATCTTTTTCTAATTTTTGTTTAATCAGCTTTAAAGAATACCCTTCCTTCATTAGCCTGCGCATTCTTCCATAAACATCTAAAATTTCATTTTTGTCATACAGCCGGGCATTACCTTTTTTATCTCGAACGTTGAAAAGCCCTAAATTAGTATAGTAGTTAATGCTGGCTACAGATACTTGCAGTAATTTCGCGGTTTGTTTAGTGGTTATTAAGTCAAATTTCACATTCCCCCCTCTTTTAAAAATACAGATATTAGCGCTTTCATTTAGAACACTCTTTAACCTTGCTGTCAGCGGCTTTAACAATAAGCTCTACACTCGTATTACTTATTAATATACATTGTGATTCCTAATATGTCAATCGCTTATCTCGTAAATTTTTTAAAAAAATTCTATCGGGGTTTGCGGTAGGCTAATACGAAAATAACTACTACGCTGAAAAGAATAAGGTTAGCGATATTAAAAACTTTCCATACTAAATCCGCTGAAGTAAAAGCTGAGGGAGCCATCAAGACAAAGCAAACCCAAACCCCTATTGCCCAATGCATACTGATGTCGCGGGAAGATTTTCTTTTTACTATCCGGATAATAAGAGGAATATTCCATAAAGGTAATACTACTGCCGCTATAAGGGCTAATTTTTCCATTTTATTTATTCCTTTTTAATAAGTCTGTTACTTCTTCCAACTGTTTTGAAATTTTTTTTAAAATTTGAATTTGTTCTTGAGCAAGGTTTTCTTGTTTCGCCTGCATTTGTTTTGCCTGCCCGGCCATTTTTGATAAATCCCCTAATTTGTTAAAATCAAACATTTTTTACCCCCTTTCAATGAAACTTGGACTTTTCGCAAGAAAAGTCCCTAGTTGAATTGAATTCCGAGTTCGCGTTGAGAAAATATCAAAGAGATTTACCCAACATCCCCGCGAGCCGGAACAATACTTGTACTATTTATTCAAAAAACGCCTTAGTCGAATTAACTTGTATTTATCTCAAACAAGACTCAATATAGCTGTTATAATTCTTTCTTATCTCCCCTAAAGAATCTCTGCCAAACTTGTCTAAAAAAACTTCAGTTAAGGCAATCGCGCACATACTTTCGGCTATAACTCCGCAAGCGCTAACCGCGCAGGTATCTGAACGCTCAACAATAGCCTTTTCTTTTCTCTTGGTATTAAGATTTACTGAATCAAGAGGATTTCTCAAAGTTGCTATAGGCTTCATAGCCATCCTTAACACAATAAATTCTCCAGTTGAAATTCCGCCTTCAATCCCTCCGGAATTATTAGTTTTATGATAAAACTTTTTTTCTTTAGAATAATAAATAGAATCATGAGATAAAGAACCTTTTTCTCCAGCATAATCAAAGCCTAAACCCATTTCTACTCCCTTTATCGCCGGTATGCTCATCATATAACCAGCAAGCTTAGTATCAAGCCTGCGGTCAAAATGCATAAAACTTCCCAGCCCCGCGCATACTCCTTGAGCCCATACC
>JBDRIY010000008.1:0-2918 GCA_043815445.1 Candidatus Omnitrophota bacterium | reverse complement strand
CCAGGACGGCAGGATAGTGTCCGCGGCTCAAGAGGAGAGGTTTAGCCGTAAGAAGCAGGATGCGTCATTTCCTAAAAGCGCTATTAACTACTGTTTAGAAAACAGCGGGCTTAAGGCTGATGATTTAGGCTTTGTTGTTTTTTATGATAAGCCTTTTATTAAATTTGAAAGAATATTAGAAACTTCCCTTGCTTATGCTCCTCTAGGGATTATCCCTTTTATTAAAGCTATCCCTACCTGGATAAAGCAAAAGCTTTGGATAAAAGAATTGATTAAAGATGAACTGGAGTTTAGGGGAAAAGTTCTTTTTCCTGAACATCATCAATCTCACGCGGCTTCAGCTTTTTTTCCTTCTCCTTTTAAAGAAGCGGCTTTTCTTACGGTGGACGGAGTTGGGGAATGGGCAACAGCAAGTTTTGGTGTTGGTAAGGATAATAAGATAAAGATTTTATCAGAACTTCATTTCCCTCATTCTTTAGGCCTTTTATATTCAGCTTTTACTTATTATACCGGCTTTAGAGTTAATTCCGGCGAGTATAAAGTAATGGGGCTTGCGCCTTATGGAGAATCCAAGTATAAAGATTTAATTCTTTCTGAGTTAATAGATTTAAAACAAGATGGTTCTTTTAAGATGAATATGAAGTATTTTGATTATTGCAGCGGCCTTAAAATGGTGAATAAAAAGTTTGAGGAACTTTTTGGCGGTAAAAGGCGTCCGCCTGAATCAGCGATTACTCAAAAACATATGGATTTAGCTCGTTCTATTCAGGAAGTAACTGAAGAAATAATCTTGCGGATGAGCCGACACATTTATAAAGTAACTAAGCAAAAAAATCTTTGTTTAGCTGGAGGAGTTGCTTTAAACTGTGTAGCTAATGGAAGGATTTTGCGGGAAGGCCAGTTTGAAAATGTCTGGATTCAGCCGGCTAGCGGAGATGCTGGCGGAGCTTTGGGCGCCGCGCTTTTTGCTTGGTATCAGTATTTAGATAATCAAAGGACAGCTGATGTTAAAAATGATTTTCAGCAAGGCACTTATCTTGGCCCGGAATTTAAAAACAGCTATATTGAAGGTTATCTTAAGGAAGAAAATATTCCTTATGTTTTTTTAAGAAGTGAGGATATTTCGGAAAGAGCTGCTGATTTGATTGCTGATCAAAAAGTTATTGGCTGGTTTCAGGGGCGGATGGAGTTTGGCCCTAGAGCTTTAGGCGCGCGTTCAATTATTGCTGATGCCCGTTCGCCAAAAATGCAGGAAATAGTTAATTTGAAAATAAAGTTTAGGGAGAGTTTTCGTCCTTTCGCGCCATCAGTAATTAAAGAAAAAGCATCTGATTTTTTTGAAATAAATTCAGAAAGCCCTTATATGTTATTGACTGTTCCAATTAGAAAAGAAATCCAGCGCCGGCTTTCAGATGATGAAAATAAGCTTAATGGTATTGAGAAATTGCAAGTTGTCCGCTCCAGCATCCCGGCAGTAACCCATGTAAATTATTCAGCCCGAATTCAAACTGTAGATGGTAAATATAATCCTTTATATTACGAGATGCTAAAAAAATTTGATCAAAAATACGGATGTGGGGTTATAATAAATACTTCTTTTAATGTTAGAGGCGAGCCAATAGTCTGCACTCCTGACGATGCTTATATATGCTTTATGAGGACTAATATGGATTATTTGATAATGGGGAATTTTTTAATAGAAAAGAAGGGGCAGGAGTCTTTAGGTAAAGATATTGATTGGTTAAAGAAATTTGAGTTAGATTAAAATACGTAGGGGCGGGCCTTGCGTCCGCCCGTTACTGAATAATTAATATTATTTTTATAATATTAACGGGAGGGAGCAAGCCCCTCCCCTACACATAAAAAAATACCTAAAAGCACATAACTCGCCTCGGTTTGACCGAGACTCAAACAAATGTGCTTTTTTAACGGTATTTTTTTATTAAAAATTGCTATATCGTTCGCAAATTCTTTTTCGGGTTTTGTAGAGCAATTGGTTTTGAAAAAAGAAGTTATTATGATTGAGGAAATTAGAAATATTAAGAGCGGTAAAAAACAGTTGAAGGAATTTGGGTTAACCGTTGGAGTTGTTTTGGGGTTGTTGGGGCTGTTGTTTTTGTGGCGGGGGAAGGGGTTTTATCTTTATTTTTTATCAATATCTGTTTTTCTTATTTTGAGTGGTTTAATTAAGCCGATGTTATTAAAACCTATTCAGAAAGTTTGGATGGGGTTTGCTGTGGTTATGGGTTGGTTTATGAGCAGGGTGATTTTAGTTGTTTTGTTTTTTTTAGTTGTTGCGCCCATAGGAATTGTTTTTAAACTGTTAAGAAAAGACCTTTTAGGGGTAAAGATAGATAAGGAAGTGGAGAGTTATTGGGTAGAGAAAGAAGATACGGTTCAAGATAAAAGTAATTACGAGAGGCAGTTTTAACACGTAACACCTTAGCTTTTACTTACCTATGTTTTCGTTTCCAAAGACGTGTTACCTGATACGTGGTACGAGAAAAGGAGTATTAACTATGGGGAAGTTAGGGATTGTTAGGGAGTTTTGGGAGTTTTTGAGAGTTCATAAGAAGTGGTGGCTTATGCCTATTATTATTTTTTTATTGATTTTAGGGATTCTGATTGTTTTTACCGAAAGCTCGGCCTTAGCTCCTTTTGTTTATACTTTATTTTAAGATTTAGATTCGGGAAATAGCGTCTATATTTTTTATTTTTGCCTTGAAAAGCATTGAAAAATAAGGCGAAAATAGTATGGGCGCTGTCCCTATTTAAAAAAGTATAATACTCCCCTAAATTCAGGCCATTGGTTAAGGTGTAAAAATGTGATAAAATCACTAAAACCAGGAGGCCTAAATGAAAAAGAAAAAGTATCCAAAAGAATTTAAAGCGCGGATAGCTATAGAAGCAATAAAGGG
>JBDRIY010000007.1:0-12551 GCA_043815445.1 Candidatus Omnitrophota bacterium | reverse complement strand
TTCCTGGTGATAAGGTTAAAGTTGAACTTTCTCCTTATGATCTAACAAGAGGAAGAATAACCTACAGACATAAGTAATTCTGGATACTCGATACACGATACTCGATGGTTCGTAAAATATTAAGGATCGAGGGCCGAAGATCGAGAATCGAGAATTGGGGATTGAAAATGAAAGTTAAAGCTTCGATTAAAAAAATTTGTGATAAGTGTAAGATTATAAGAAGAGAAAGGGTAATAAGAGTTATTTGTAAAAATCCTAAGCATAAGCAGAGGCAAGGGTAACACAGATACTCGATACTCGATACACGATACTCGTGGGAGATATAAGAATTTAGATTATTTACAAAATATATTCTTTACGAGCATCGAGGATCAAGGATATAGTATCTAGAATAGAGGAGAATTACAATGCCGAGAATTTTTGGTGTAGATATTCCTAAAAATAAAAAGATAAAGATTTCTTTAAGATATATTTATGGAATTGGCCCTGAGCGCTCTTCTAAGATCCTTAAAGAAGTAGGTGTTGATCCTGAGAAAAAAGCTTCGGAATTAAGCGAAGAAGAAATTTCTCAGATTGCTTCAAATGTCCAGTCAAATTACAGGACGGAAGGAGAGTTACGAAGAGAAATCTCTCAAAACGTACGTAGGTTGATGGAGATAGGATCTTATAGGGGGATGCGCCATAAAAAAGGCCTTCCAGTGAGAGGGCAGCGCACTCGCTGTAATGCCCGTACGCGTAAAGGCCCTAAGCCGAGAGTAGGGGGAATAAAAAAATAATATTTTAATAATTTACCAATTAGTATACATCTTTTAATTTTTGATTTATAAGGAGAACGGATGGGAAAGAAAAAAAGAGAAAAAAAGAAAAAAATCCAACTTACGTCTAGCGTAGGCATAGCGCACATTAAGGCTACTTTTAACAATACGATAATTTCTATAACTGATTTAAAGGGTAACGTTTTAACTTGGGCTTCAGCTGGAGGCGCAGGTTTTAAGGGGACTAAGAAGTCAACCCCTTATGCCGCTCAAATGGCTTCTTTAGGAGCTGCTAAGCAGGCTAAAGAAATAGGTTTACGGGAATTAGAAGTATTAGTCAGAGGGCCCGGCCCGGGAAGGGAATCAGCTATAAGATCTCTTCAAGCCGCGGGTTTGAGCGTCAAGAAAATAAAAGATATTACTCCAACACCGCATAACGGCTGTAGGCCGAAGAAAAAGCGAAGAGTTTAGAAAGTAAAAGAAACTTTTGACGATATTATATAATATAAACAATTAGGAGAGAAGATGGGAAGATATGTAGGGGCAAAATGTCGATTGTGTAGAAGGGCTGGAATGAAATTATTTATAAAAGGGGCCAGATGTGTAATGGAAAAATGTGCTTTCGCTAAAAGGCCGGTTCCACCCGGGATGCAGTCTACACGCAGGCCTTCTAAGCCCACCTATTATGCTTTACAGCTTAAAGAAAAGCAAAAGGTAAAGCGTATGTATGGAATGTTAGAAAAACAGTTTAAAAGATTTTTTATGCTTGCTAATAAGTCCAAAGGAGTTACGGGTAGAGTTTTGATACAATTTTTAGAGCGGCGTTTGGATAATATTATTTTTAGGTCGATTTTTGCCTCATCCCGTAACCAAGCCAGGCAAATTGTGCGCCATGGTTTTGTATTTGTTGACGGTAAACGGGCGGATATTCCTTCGTATATAGTGAAGGCAGGGCAAATTATTGAAATAAGAGCGAAGGAATCTTTACTACAAAATATAAGGGAAAATATTGAAGTGAATTCTAAAGAAAGAAGTGTTGCTTCGTGGATAGAGGTAGATAACGATAAATTTAAGATAGAAATTAAGCGGCTTCCCGAAAAGGAAGACCTTGTGATTCCAGTTGATGAACAGTTAATAGTAGAACTTTATTCGAAATAAATGAAAAAATAGATACTCGATACACGATACACGATACTCGTGGGAGATATAAGAATTTAGATTATTTATAAAATATATTCTTTACGAGCATCGAGAATCGAGTATCTAGTATCGAGAATGTTGGAGGTAAAAAATGGGGATAACTTGGCGGGATTTCCAATTTCCTAAAAGGGTCACAGTAGAACAAGAAACCTATACTCCCAGTTATGGTAAATTTATTGCTGAACCTCTTGAAAGAGGCTATGGAGTAACTTTAGGTAATGTATTGAGGAGAGTTCTTATCTCTTCCATAGAAGGTGCCGCAGTCACTTCGATAAAAATAGAGGGAGCGCCGCATGAATTTTCCACTATTGAAGGGGTGTTAGAAGATATTCCGGAGATCATACTTAACCTTAAGAATCTAGTTTTGAGGTATTACTCTCGTTCTCCCAAGAAGATTTACATAAAGCAGGAGGGTGAAAAAGAGATAAAGGCGAAAGATATAATAACAGATGAAACTATAGAAGTTATTAATCCTAATTTGCATATAGTAACCACTACTTCTAAAAGTGCTAAGTTGAATATAGAAATGGGAGTCGACAGAGGCAGGGGATTTGTTACGGCAGAGGCCAACAAGTATGAAGGAATGCCTATAGGGGTTATACCTATTGACTCCATATTCACTCCTGTTAAGCAAGTGGCTTTTAAGGTAGAGAATACGCGAGTGGGTAAAAGAACTGATTATGATAGGTTAATACTGGATATTTTTACTAACGCCAGTATAGAACCGAAAGAATCTTTAATATATGCCTCTAAAGTAATGAACAAGCATCTTGAGTACTTTTTTGCTTTAGGTGAATTGCCCGAAGAGGAACATGAAGGCTTAACACCAGAAGAAACCACTATTTACGAAAAGCTAAGGTTGCCTGTTTCAGAGCTTGAATTGTCAGTGCGCAGTAATAATTGCTTAAGAGAAGCTAATATAAAAATCTTAGCTGACTTGGTAGGGAAAACAGAACCGCAAATACTTGCTTATAGAAATTTTGGTAAAAAATCTTTAGATGAGATTGAGGTGCTTCTTAAAACAATGGGCCTTTCTTTAGGGATGAAAATAGATCCAGATAAATTAAATATGGTGTAACAAACGGATTAATGCAGGTAAAAGAATGAAATTCCAAGCACCAAGCACCAAATTCCAAATAAATCTCAAATCTCAAATTCCAATAAAGAATTGTTTTGTTTGGAATTTGAATATTGGAATTTATTTGTTATTTGGAATTTGTTATTTGGAGTTTTAAAATACCTGAAAGGTATAAAAACTAATGAGACATAGAAAAAAAAGCGAAAAACTTTCTCGTTCCCGGGCTCAAAGAAAAGCTTTAGTTAAATCCTTAGTAAGAGCTGTTCTTATTAATGAGCGTATAACCACAACTACTTCTAGGGCAAAATATTTAAGGGCTCCGGTTGATAAATTGATTACTTGGGCTAAGAAGGACACTGTTTTTTATCGCCGCCTTGCCTACCGCTTGCTTGGAGATCATAAGCTTGTCCAGAGATTATTCGATGTTATAGGGCCAAGATTCAAAGACGTTGAAGGCGGGTATACAAGAGTGCTGGCTGTGGGCTATCGCAAAGGCGACGCGGCGCCTCTTTCTCTTTTAGAGTTAACAAAAATGGCGCAGCCAAAGCCGGAAGTTAAGATTTCTGAGCAAAAAGAAAAGAAAGCCGCGGTTATAAAAGAAAAAAAGCTTACTTTGGAGAAAGAGAAAAAGGATAAGAAGAGCATTGCTGAGGGAATGAAGAAAATCTTTAAAAGAAAGAAGGGATAAAATCCGAAATCCGAAGCACGAAATCCGAAATACGAAACAAATGAAGAAAATGGAGAAAATTCGAAATGTTAATAAACCTAATACACGTTTAGAATTTCGTATTTCGGATTTGTCCTTCGACGGAGTTTACCCTGAGTATTTCCGAAGGGCTCAGGATGGTGAGCCTGTCGAACCATTTCGAATTTCGATATTCGGATTTAGATATTGAACATTATGAATCCTCGTGTTGTTTCTCTTAATAAATCAGCTACCCTAAAGATAACCTCCCTTACTAAGAAATTAATAAAAGAAGGCAAAGATGTTATTAATTTTGCTGCTGGTGAACCTGATTTTGATACTCCTGAATTTATCAAGCAAGGAGCAATTGAAGCTGTTAATCAGGGATTTACCAAATATACCCCTTCTACGGGTATGCCTGAATTAAGAAAGGTAATAGTTGATAAACTTAGCCAGGATAATGATATAAAAGGCCTTGGGATTGATAATATAATCATTACATCCGGGGCAAAATACGCGATTTTTGCTTCTATATTTGCTCTTGTTGATATAGGCGAAGAGGTTATTATACCTGCCCCTTATTGGGTAAGCTATCCTGAGATAGTTAAGCTTGCCGGAGCTAAAGCTGTTTTTCTTCCCAGCGAAAGTGATAATAATTTTAAGATAAATATAAAAAAATTAAAGCAAGCTATAACATCCAAAACCAAGGTTTTAATACTTAATTATCCTAGTAACCCTACAGGAGTAACTTATTATAGAGAAGAACTTCAAGAAATTTACGAAACAGTTAAAGATAATAATATTTTTGTTATAAGTGATGAGATCTATGAATCATTAACTTATGATGGGAAAGAGCATATAAGCTTTGCTTCTCTTGGCAATGCTGGAAAGTTTACTATAACTATAAATGGATTTTCAAAAGCCTTCTCAATGACTGGATGGCGCATGGGATATCTAGCGGCACCAGTTGAAATAGCTAGCTTAATTTCTAAAATAATTGACCACACAACCTCTTGCGCTTGTTCTATATCTCAAAAAGCCGCGCTCGCGGCTTTTGGAAATAAAGAATGGCAAGAAAAAATGAGAGAAGAATTTCTTAAGCGCCGTGACTGTTTGTATCAGGGTTTGATGAGTATAGGAAAATTAAAACCTTTTAAATCTCAAGGGGCCTTTTATCTGTTTTGTGATATTCGAGGCAGCGGATTAACTTCCACTGATTTCGCGGCGAGATTATTAGAGGAGAAATTAGTTTCATGCATTCCCGCTGATTCTTTCGGCCAAGAGGGTTTTGTGCGTATAAGTTTTTCAACCAGTTTGGAACAGATTAGGAAAGGAGTTGAGAGAATAACTAATTTTTTGAAAAAAAATTAGCAATTTAAAATTATCAATGCAAAATTAGCAATTTAAAATGAAAGAGAATAAAATAATTCTTACATTTTGCATTGATAATTGTTAATTTTACATTTTGCATTGCCGAGCGAAGCGAGGTCTATGGGTAAGACGATAATAGAAAAAATACTTTCATCTCATTCAAAAATTCCTTTAAAAGCCGATGACGTAGGGATATGTAAAGTCGATTTTTGTTTTTCTCAAGACGGAACATCTTCCCTGGTTTGTGATAGTGTTTTAAAATTTAAACTACCTCTTAAATCTCCTAAAAAATACGCTATGTTTATTGATCATAGCAGCCCTTCTCCCAGCATTGCTGTTTCAAAAATACATTCAGGTATGAAAAAATTTTCCCGAGATAATAAGAGTTTATTCTATGATTCCGGTTGCGGCATATCTCATCAGTTAGTTATTGAGCAAGGAATCGGCCGTCCGGGAGCGCTTATTTTAGGGGCAGATTCTCATACTTCAACAGCGGGAGCGCTTAACGCGGCGGCGTTTGGAGTTGGTTCTACGGATTTAGCGGTAGCTCTTGTAACTGGAAAAAACTGGTTTAAAGTTCCTCAAACTTATAAAATAATTATTAAAGGAAAATTGCCTAAAGGCGTTTATAGCAAAGATATAGCTCTCTATATTATTCATAAATTAAGCGCTAATGGCGCTACTTATAAGTCAGTTGAATTTTGCGGAGAAGTAATGGACAAATTATCTTTGGACGCAAGATTTACTATTACTAATATGGCTATAGAGTTTGGCGCTAAATGCGGGCTTACTGCTCCAGATAGGAAAGTTATAGCTTATTTGAAGAAACAAGGAATAGAAAAATATAAACTTGTTTATCCTGATAAGAATTGTATTTATGAAAAAGTTATTGAATTTGATGTTTCAGGCCTTTCGCCATACATAGCTAAGCCTCATAGTGTTGATAATGGCCTGCGTGTAGAAGAGGCCAAGAATATAAAGATTGATCAAGCTTTTTTAGGAACTTGTACTAATGGCCGGTTGGAGGATTTAGAGGTGGGAGCTAAAGTTTTAAAAGGGAAAAAAGTGCATCCCGAAGTTAGGATGCTGGTTGCTCCAGCTTCAAGAGAAATATTTTCCCGGGCTTTAAGCAAGGGTATCATTAAAGTTTTTTTAGAGGCAGGAGCTATTATTTTACCGGTAGGATGTGGGCCTTGTGTAGGGACTCATCAGGGGGTTCTAGCGGATAAAGAGGTTGCTATTTCTACCGCTAATAGAAACTTTAAAGGCAGGATGGGAAATCCTAATAGTTTTATCTATTTGGCTTCTCCGGCAACAGTCGCGGCTTCGGCTATTAATGGTAAGATTACGGATCCGCGGAGGTATTTGTAGGGGCCGGCCGATGTGTCGACCCGATACAAAATAATAAATTATATTTAATAACTGGCGGACACGCTGGTTCGCCCCTACGATTATTAAAGCGAGGAGATGTTATGGCTAATATGAATATTAATATACTTCTTAAATTATCTCAAGACCAACAGGCTAGCGATTTGCATCTTACGGCTGGCCATCCTCCAATATTAAGGATAGATGGCCGATTAACTATCACTGATCTTCCGATTTTAAGTAAAGATAACGCCAAAACTTTAATTTATAGTATGTTGAATGATAATCAAAAGGCCATATTTGAGAAGGATAAAGAGTTAGACTTTTCTTTTTCTCTTCCGGATATGGATAGATTTAGGGTTAATGTCCATTTTCAAAAGGGTAATGTTGAAGCTTCTTTAAGAAGAGTACCCAGAATTATTCCTGATATTGCTAGTCTTGGCCTTCCGGATGTAGTTTATGATTTTGTCCGAAAGCCTAACGGTTTAGTCCTTGTAACCGGCCCTACAGGAACCGGCAAAAGCACAACTTTGGCGGCAATGATTAATTATATTAATAAAGAAAGAAAAGAAATGATTATTTGTATAGAGGACCCTATTGAATTCATTTATACTCCTAATAATAGTGTTATAAAGCAAAGAGAGGTTTATTCTGATACTCATTCTTTTCCTGAAGCTTTAAAGCGCGCCTTAAGGCAGGATCCGGACGTGATTGTTGTAGGGGAAATGCGTGATTTAGATACTATTGCTACGACTTTAACCGCGGCTGAAACAGGACATCTTGTTTTAGCGACTCTTCATACTCCTGACGCTCCGCAAACAATTCAGAGAATTATTGATGTTTTTCCGTCTCATCAACAGCGCCAAGTTACTGTTCAGCTCGCGGAATGTCTTCAAGGTGTGATTTCACAAGTACTTATCCCCACGGCTTGCGGAAAAGGAAGAATTTTGGCTACTGAAATTATGGTTTCAACTCCGGGAATAAGAAATCTTATAAGAGAAAATGACATTGCTCAGATACCTTCTTTGCTTCAAATGGGGGCTCAGTATGGAATGCATACTATGGACAAGTCTTTAAAGATTCTCTGCAAGCAAAAAGTTATTACTCGGGAAGCTGCTTTAACTAAAGTAAAGAATGTTGCTGAGTTTGAAAGTTTGTAGACGCAGATAGTAACGCGGATATACGCGGATATTTTCAGCGTTCATCCGCGTCAATATCCGCGTAGTTCAGTGTGATGAATAAAATGATTATGAAAGGGAAAGTGTTTAAATTTGGGGATAATATTAATACTGACTGGATAATTTCCGGCCGGTATAAGTTTTCTATTACTGATATGAAGGAGCTTGCTAAATATCTTTTTGAAGATATAAGGCCGGGATTTTATAATGAGTTAATCCCGCAGGGGTCAATAATAGCGGCCGGTGAGAATTTTGGTATGGGTTCTTCGCGTGAGCAGGCGCCATGGGTTATAAAAGAAGCAGGCATACTTTGCGTAGTAGCAAAAAGCTTTGCTCGTATTTTTTATCGGAATGCTTTTAATATTGGCTTAGCTTTGATTGAGGCGGATACTTCTTCTTTGAGCGAAAAAGATAATATAGCTGTTAACCTTGACAAGGGAATCATTGAAAAGAATAAAGACTTAGCAATAAAGTTTAAGCCTTGGGATAATTTTAGGAAGGCATTAATTTCCCAAGAAGGAATCATTAATTACCTTAAGAAATATGGGGATTTTCTCGATTCTCGATCATAGATTCTCGATGGCTCGTAAAATACGAGTATCAAGAAACGAGTATCGAGTATCGAGTACCGAGGATCGAGGATGAAATATAAAATTACATTAATACCTGGCGACGGCGTAGGGCCGCAAGTGATAGAAGCAGCTTTGATTTGCTTGGATGCCTTAGAAGTTGATTTGGAATGGGAAATAAAGCAAGCTGGTGAAGTTGCTTTAAATAAATATGGCAAACTGCTTCCCGAAGATACCTTAGAAGCGATAAAAAGGAATAAAATAGCTTTAAAAGGCCCAATTACTACCCCTATAGGCAAAGGTTTTCGTTCTGTGAATGTAGCCATAAGGCAAATTTTTGATTTATATGTATGTTTAAGGCCGGTAAAAACTTTTACTGTTCCTAAGGTTTTTCACAAAAATATTGACATAATAATAATACGTGAAAATACTGAGGATTTATATGCTGGCGTTGAATTTCAGGAAGGAACATCGGAAGTTCAAGAAGTAATAAAAACTATTAATTTTTTTTCAGAGAAAAAGGTAAGAGAAGATAGCGCTATTTCTATTAAGCCGATTTCTCGTTTTGCTTCCGAGAGGATTGCCAGGTTTGCTTTTAACTATGCTTTAAAAAATAATCGTAAAAAAATAAGTTGTGTGCATAAAGCAAATATAATGAAATATACTGATGGTTTATTTTTGGATAGCCTTAGTAAGGTGGCTCGAGAATTTGAGGGAAAAGTCGAATTCAATGATGTTATAGTGGATAATTTATGCATGCAGCTTACTATGAGGCCTCAGAACTTTGATATCCTAGTCTTACCTAACCTTTATGGTGATATAATCTCTGATTTAGGCGCGGGCCTAATCGGAGGTTTGGGAGTCGCGGCAGGAGCAAACATCGGCGATGAAATCGCGGTTTTTGAACCTACTCATGGAAGTGCTCCTAAATATGCCGGAAAAAATAAGGTTAATCCTATGGCTACTATTCTATCCGCCGCGCTTATGCTTAAGCATTTAGGCGAGGATAAAAAAGCGTTAATCTTAGAGCGGGCTGTAAAAGATGTGGCTGAAGAAGGAAAGACTGTCACTTACGATTTAATGCTTGACCGTAACGACCCTAAGGCTGTGGGGACCAAGGAAACTGCTGAGGCTATCGCTAAGAGGATTAAAAAATTATTGAATGGGCATAAATAACGGGCCGACGCAAGGCCGGCCCCTACGATATTTTTAATTATGATTATTTTTTATGTGTATGATTTGGTATTGCAATCGTGTTTTATGATATTGGATAATGATAATTCTGTAGGGGCGGGCCTTGCGTCCGCCCGTTATCCATAATGTCATTATGATAAAGAAAATATCCATAATTGGCGCTGGTGGAGTGGGGGCGTCGGTTGCTTATAATGTTTTAAGCCGTATTGCGCCTGAAGAGCTTATACTTATTGATGTCGTTGAAGGGTTAGCTGCGGGAGTTGCCTTAGATTTAGAAGATACTCGGGGAATTTTAAGATTCTCTACTCAAATAAAAGGGTCTCAGGATTATAACTGTATAAAAGATTCTGACATTGTGGTTATAACTGCCGGCATTGCCCGCAAAAAAGGAATGGATAGGGCAGAGCTTATAAAAATTAACGCTGATATAGTAAAAAGCGCTGCCAGTCAAATAAAAAATCTTGCCCCGAATTCAATAATAATCGTAGTAACCAACCCTTTGGATGTAATTACCTATCTCGTTGTTAAAGAAACTGGTTTTAACCCTAAAAAAGTTTTAGGAATGGGTTCTTCTCTAGATACTAACCGGCTTTATAATATTATTCATAATTTAACAAAAGTGCCGATATCGGCGATAGAAGGCTTTGTTTATGGGCCTCACAGCAAAGATATGATAGTTGACTCGGAAAAAATAAAGATTAAAGGTAAAAACCTTAATGATGCTTTAGGGAAAGATAAGGCTGAAGAAATAAAGCAGCGTGTTCAGCTAAGAGGGGCTGAAATCGTAGGATATTTAAAAAACAAAAGCGCTTGTTTCGCGCCGGGCCTTTCAGTTTGCGCTGTAATAGAAGCAATCACTAAAGACAAGAATGAAATTATGCCGGTTTCGGTTTTGCTTAATGGTGAATACGGATTAAATGATGTTTGCTCAGGAGTCCCTTGCCTTATCAATCGTAAGGGAGTTGATAAAATTATAGAAACAGAATTAACAGAATCTTAAAATAAAGAGCTAAAAAAGCAGAAAAACTTTTTAGAGGTTGTAGTTCATCAAAGAATAATTTTTTTACATTCTCCCTAAACGAACTACAAACTACGAACTACAAACTACTATTTTTCGGATGTACGATTTAGCAATAATTGGAGCTGGAGCTGGAGGGGTTGCCTGCGCTAAAGCAGCCGCAGCTTCAGGTTTAAAAACAGTTTTAATTGAAAAAGACAAAGTTTCTTTTGGAGGAACCTGTCTTAATAAAGGCTGTATTCCGGCCAAGTTTTTTCTTAACTCCTTAAAGTCCAACCGAGTAGGCCTAAGCGGTAAGTCGTGGAACGATTCTTTTATAGAAAAAGAAGCTCTTATTGAAAAGATAAAAGCTCCGGCAACTGCTTACCTGCAAAATCAAGGTATAGATATAGTTTGGGGCCAAGCCTCATTCATCAATGAAAATAGTTTAAAAGCAGCTGATCAAACTATAGAAGCAAAAAATATTGTTATTGCCGCGGGCTCATCAGCTAAAGTTATCTTAAATCATCCCAAGGTTATCACTGACCTTTTCAGCCAGCCAAAACTTCCTAATAAAATTCTTATTGTTGGTGCTGGTTATGTCGGTGTAGAGCTTGCTTCGTTGCTTAAAGGCTTAGGTAAAGATATCTGTGTGGTTGAAAAAGAACAAAGAATTTTATCTAATTTTGACAGCTCTTTAGCCAGCCGGCTAAAAGCTGTTTTAAACAAAAAAGGAATAACTATAAATACGGGAAAAGATTTATCTGGATATAATCTTGATGACTTTGATATGGTAATTTCATCCGTAGGCAGGGTGCCTAATACTCAAAGTTTAGGTTTAGAAAATTTAGATATAGCTTTAGATAAAAGCGGCTGGGTTATAACTGACCAATATATGCGCACAAATATTAAAAATATTTACGCTTGCGGAGATATTATTGGAAAAAAACTTTTAGCTTATACCGCGGAATATCAAGGCCGGCTTTGTGTTCAGAATATAAAAGGCGGGAATGAAAAAGAAGATTACAAGGGGGTTGCTGAATGTGTTTTTTCTATACCCGCGGCTGCAAGCGTAGGAATTCTTGAAGAAGAAGCTAAGAAAAAAAATATAAAATACCGGATAATAAAATCAAATTTTTTAAAATTTTCATCAGCTTATGTTTATGGCGATACAGATGGTTTTATAGAAGTCCTTATTGGCCAAGAGGATAGGATAATCGGCGCCGGAATAATTTCTCAGTCTGCCGCCGAACTTATCAGCATTTTTTCTCTTTGTATCAAAAACAACCTTAAATCAACCGACTTAAAAAAATCCCTTTTCATCCACCCAACCTTATCGGAAATCATCCCGCTTTTGCTGGGTGTTGAGTAAAATTTTTAAGCAAATATTTAGAAATGTTTGACATATTTTTGTTTGTGTGTAGAATTATTACTTAAATGATACGCAAAGCTCAAATAACTGATGCTCAGGAGTGTCTTGGCCTTATAAATTTTTGGGCTAAAAAGGGTAGAGTTTTGGAACGTTCTTTGAACTATTTGTATGAGAATATTCGCGATTTTTGGGTTTATTTTGAAGGCGATAAAATGGTTGGCTGCTGCGCTTTAAAGGCAGTGGGCTGGCAAGGCTTAGGAGAAATTAAATCATTAGCTGTAGCTGAAGAGTTTAAGGGGCAAGGTATAGGTTCAAAATTAGTTAAGGAATGTTTGAAAGAAGCTAAAGAATTAGGTTTAAAAGAGGTTTTTGCTTTAACTTTTGCTTCGGATTTTTTTCGGAAATTAGGCTTTGAAATTACAGAAAAAGAAAAACTGCCGCATAAGATTTGGAGTGACTGTATAAATTGCGTTTATTTTCCTAATTGCAGGGAAGAAGCAGTTTCGATTCTGTTGTAGAGTTATTTGAGTAAATAATACACGTATTATTCCGGCTCGCGAAGATGTTGATGTAAATCCCTTCGGGATTTCCCTCAACGCGAGCTCGGAATTCAATTCAACTAGGGACTTTTCTTCGAAAAGTACAAGTTTCATTGAAAGGAGATGATACGATAATTGTTCAGTAATAATAGTTGGTGAAAACTCTGGGTTATCAATAGAATAAGATAGATAGTCACAGAGTAGATAGGTTATAGGTTGAATTATTTCAATGGGGCTTAATTGAC
>JBDRIY010000006.1:0-8585 GCA_043815445.1 Candidatus Omnitrophota bacterium | reverse complement strand
GAAAGAATTAAACCGTTACGCGTTGGCAGCTGTGTATTACGAAAAAGTAGTTGCTGTAAACCCTTATGATTATAAAGCTTATTGGCAGTTATGTTCTATTTATCTTAAGTTGAATAAATACGAAAAAGCGATTCAGTGCTTAAAAAAGGTATATGAGATAAATCCTAACGCGTTAGCTGGTAAAAAGATAGCGGATATCTATAATTTTAAAAATCGGCAAGACACAGACCCTAAATCATATTACTTAGCCGCCCCAGCCATTGGCCCGCCAACAGGGTTGATTGCTAAGATGATTCCATTCTTACGCGCGCTCCTGCCGATACTGATTTCTGCCGCAACAATCTTAACCTTAATACTAATTCTTAAGAACCTATTACCTTTTGGAAAGAATAAATCAACTAATACAAACCTACGCGGTCTGTATTGGGTTGGGTTGATGGTGGGGTTTGTGCCGGGGGTTGCTTGGGCAGGGGGTAGTGTGGCCGGCGCGGGGCAGATTGTTGTGGTTACGCGCAGGGTTATGGCGGTGTCTTTGGTGGTTTTGGGGTATTTGGCGGGGAAGAGGGGTATTAGGTATTTATTCTATATCGGATGTCGGACACAAGAGGAGCGAGAGGGGCGTGGGCTGGGTTTTAAGAAATGGTTGAAGGGGGGAGTTGTTAAGGTTTGTTTTGCAAATTTTTCTTCGGTTAGGGGTTATAGAGAACGTCTCCCTGGTCTTTTAAGACTCTTTAAAGCAATAGTTTTAATAGCGGGAGTGTTTTTTGTTATAGGTGTATCTGAGCCAAGGGCGGCGATTACTTTTGAAGAAAAAGAGCTGTCGGTTGCAGGCCTTCTTAGTGGTGTTTACAGAAATAAAACAGTTATATTTATTATTGATTCATTTGGATATAAAGAAAGTCACGGTAATCTTGTAGAGCAAATACTTCGTAAAAGCAGTTTTTACAAATGTGAGATAAAACAGCTTTCTGTTGGGGAAGGGTATTTGCAATGTTTAGTTGAAATTTTAGATTACATTGAAGAAAATCCAAATGCTGGAGTTGTGGTTAACATTAGCTTAGGGAGTTATGAATTAAATCTTCCAGAATATGTTTTGATTAAGGCATTAAGCGGTGAGGGCGCGATTATTGTCGCTGCGGCTGGCAATGAAAATTCTTCAGAGCCTTTTTATCCCGCGGCTTATGAAGAAGAAGTAATAGCTGTTGCTGCTGTAAATTCTGCAGATAGGAAAACTGAATATTCAAATTACGGCAGCTATATAGATTTAGCAGCAGATGGCCATGGAAATACTGAAATTAAGAGTATTAGGAGAAGAGATTATGGTATTTATGCTGAAGAAAACACTATTTATTTAATACGAGGAGGAACTTCTTTTGCTACACCGAGGGTAGCGGGATTCATTGGCTATTTATTACAGCAAAGGCCTGATTTGACATCTCGAAAGATAATTGAATTAATAAAAGATAATGCAAAGCCTTTAACCAGAGATAGAGATTATAACTTTGGGGAATTAGGTAAAGGGAGAATCAGTATTTTAAGAACCCTTTTAAAAGTAGATTCATTATACCAAAAGATATTTTTTGGCCACCTGCTTTCCATTGTCTTAGGTGTAGCTTTTATATTTATAGGTGTTAATAAGTCAGAGAAGATATGGGATGAAACTGGATCCGGGTCTGGATTGAAATATATAGGTTTAATATTAACCGCGATACTATTTTTTGCAAATTTATTTTTGATAAATAAATATGGTTTGATAAACGGCAGCATTATTGGCGCTATTTTAATTATTATGAGCAGTGGATTCATCTCAATGAAGTATTATTTTGTTGTAAAGAAATCTTTTCTGGAAAAAGCTGAAAAAGTTAAGAAAGAACCTCTTCAAACTAAATCAGCTTCCAAGGGAGCTTTTAGAAGTAAGAAGAAAACAAGACATAGAACTGTTAAAGAAGAAAAGAAAGAATTAAGCGGTATTTCTTTCGATCAAACCAAATTTCTTATCAAACTTTTAAAAAGTCAGGATGTTGAAACGCGTATTGCTACAGCCAAGGACCTTAGTAGAATTTTACTTTCTCCCGATAGAATTATATTGTCAAGTTATACACAAGCAATCGAAGCTTTAAGCGAGGCCGTAAATGATTCAGAGCCCAAAGTACGTGCTATCGCGAATAAGACTTTGAAGAAATTAGACAGGGGTAAAAAACAAAAGAATAAACCATTTTCTAGTTCCGTGAGAGATGAAAAAGGGGATGTGTCACGAATCTTAAAGATTATTTTATTGATTGGGTTGGGTTTAAGCCAGATTGGGTGTAGTGTTAATTGGGGGTTTAGTGATGCACGTGTTTGTTTATTACTAATAGTTATTATTCCTTCTTTAATATGGTTATTAGATCTCGACGTGCTTTCTATGCTATCAGATTTAGCTGGCCGGTTAGGCTATCTTAGTCCTTTTATTAAGAAGTTAGATGATTCAGAGTGGTTTGTCCGAAGCATCGCCGCAAGAGCTTTGGGTAGGTTTGGCTATAAAAGGGCAACTGAGTCTTTGATTGAGAAGTTAGACGATGTAGATGCTCGTGTTCGTGAAACCGCCTTAGGGGCTTTAGAAAAATTAGGAACCTTGACCATCGAACTCGAACTTAGAAGATATAGCAATGATTTGAATGATCCAGATAAAAATGTTCGTAAATTAGTTAGAAGCGAAAAAACACTTCCGATTTTGGTCGAAATTGCTGAAATGGCTTGTGAAGTTCAGGACAAACATTCATTAATGAGCGTTAAGCGTGTATTTAATGATATAGGGGAGATAGCGATTCCATATGTAGCTGAGCTTTTTAAGAATAATAAAGAGGATATTCGGTATATAGCAGTTGGAATAATAGGCGAGATTATGTTGAAGCATAGAAACTCACAGAATATCAAATACCTTGTTAAAGCACGAGAAGATATGTCTCCCAAAGTGGGAAGGTTGGCAGAGGAGTTTATTAATAAGTTGCAATCAAAAAGTGAGAGAAGTTCTTCTTCTCAGCATCCTGTTATCTTTTTGTTCTGGATTCCCGCTTTCGCGAGAATGACATTGGTAAGGCAAGTTTTTATTATTTTGATTGGGTTGTTGTTATTGGCAGGGATGATTTCTTTTGTTTTTAGTTTGATAAAGAGCGAGAAGAGCTTGAGGTTGGGAGTTAACTGGCGGAAGGTTTTGGGGTTTGCTTTTGTTTTGTTTTTTGTGTTTGTGTCTCCTGCTTGGGCAGGGGGTTTTGGCAAGGCGCAGGTTGTGAGGATAGCGCATCGGGCTATGGTGGGGTCGTTGGTGATTTTTGGGTTTGTGGCTGGGAAGGATTACTATGAGTGTAAAACTGGGAGGAAGAAGAAGGTTAAGTTTGAGAAGGGTGTGCATGTTAAAACATACGATGTAAAAAAGTTTAGCGCAAAGAGAGAAATTGAAAGAAAAGCGGAAGATAACCTGCTATTTAAGATAATCGCGGAAGCAATACAAGACGCGCGTAGAGGATTATCTATGAAGGGAGTAAAAGGGGAGTTGGATAAGCAAATAGAGTATATATGTAAGCACTTACCTGACTCTAAGGAAGACGTTGAGGAAAAAACACTGGGGTCTTTGGCTATGGCTTTGGGTATTATTGACGGCAGGTTTGGGACTGAGATGGGCGCCAGCTCCGGTAAGACTACAGGAGCGGCAATCGCTTTAGCTTATTATTTGATTACCGGAGAGTATAACGGTTCTAACTATAAGGGAAGAGGTAGAAAATTTGGGGCAATGTATGTTAATTATGCTGATAATCTATCAAGGGCAGCGGCAATAAAGATAGGAAGAATGTTTTATTTAGCTGATAAATTATGTCCTGATAAGGGGTTTGGCAAGATAACTGTACGCTTAATAGAAGGAGAGCAGCAAGGGGATTGCTTTATCTATGACGGCAGTAAAGATAATTTTAGTATCAAAGCTGAAAAAGTTGACATAAGTATTTTTGAAAAGGATAAATCTAAATGCGTTTATTCACAAGGCGGAGTATTTTTTGTTACTGGATACCGCCCGCTTTATGATTATCTCCATATGCAGTCTACCCCGGCGTTAAAACAAGAGTTAGAGGAGTTTAAAAATACGCCTTTGCTTATGGTTGTTGATGAACCTCAGAAGTTAGGGGAGTATCCTGCTAACATCGCTATGCCGGGAGAAAAATCCGTAGACTCGGAAGCCTTGAAAATAGCGGCGCAATTAGCCGCGGATATGCCTGAAAGGATATGGCAGGGCTGGGGCGGACGCACTTACGAACATAAAAGAGTAAGCGAGGAGCCGGGTTTAACCTGGTGGGTAGGCCAAGGCTGGCTGAAAAAACAGATAAACGAGCGGTATTTTTATATTAATATGAGTTTTGAAAAATGGAAAGAAATATTTGATTGCGCTTTATATATTGAAAAAGTTTACTGGCCGGAAAGTAAGTTAAAGGATGAGTTGGAAAACGATAGAGAAGCTGTTATGAAGAGGTTGAATGTTGAGGCTGGTAAGCCGGTTTTAGTAAGCGCTGATTCTGGAACCGCTCAGCCGGGCTTGCATTTGCAAGGCGGGCATTATCCAGCCTTGTTGGCTAAAATAGCATTGGAAACCGGTAAGGATGGGGATATTGAAGAAGCAGGGAAGTCGCTCCTTTCCATAACTTGGCCGCAGTTTGTACAGGGGCCTAATATTATTGGAATGACTTGCTTTAGCGGCGCGTTTAATATTGAAGATGTGGAAGCGCGGTTTGGAATTAATAAAAATACAGTTGGTATTAAAATACCTGAGAATTCGTTGGGAAAAATTAAAAATATGGCGAATAGAGAAATACAAAATATAACTCTTTGGAAGTTAAGCCGGAGAAAAGCGCAGATAGAAGCTTGTGTTAAAGTAATGAAACAATATTTATCCAAAGATCATCGCGGGGCATTGCTGGTGGGTGTTGAGAGCCGGCAAACTGCTGAGTTATTTATTAATAAGTTTAATAAGAATGCTGAGGCAGGGCATAAATTAGTATTAAATCAAAATTACGGATTTATTGACGAGGAAGCAAGCGATGAGGATATAAAAATAGCTCAGGCTAAAGCCGCGGAAGAAGATCATTTCTTGCTTTTTATAAACTCTCGGGGCTTCACAGGAACTGATATTGACTTTAAAGATTTCACGGATAAAGCTTTAAAAGAAAATGGTTTAGAGAAGAAGGAGATAGGGTTTTTATTTACCTATGGTGACCTTTCAGCAATTACTGATTATCAGGCGGCAAGGCGGGCAGTTAGGTCGCCGAAAGGCAAAGGTGAAGTTATCGCTCATTTTTGGATGGGCGATCCTTTATTCTCTGAATACGCTAAACATATTGCTCTTATGCAGTGGTTAAGGCTTAAATTTGAGTTTATAAACAGATGGCCTGAAAAATTTATGTCTACAAAATGGCCCGCAGGATCTATATCCACGAAACAGTGGCCAAGGTTAAATGATATTGTGTTTACTATAAGGCGGGCCATTTCTCAAGAGAAAATACGCCAGCGTAAACATACTGATAAATTTGAGAATTTCTTAATGCCTTTGTGGAAGTCGCTTACCAGGACGCGGGATTTTATTGATAGCTTATCTGAAGACATTGCCTTAATTCGCGGTATGGAAGAAGAAGATATTAAACAAAAACAGCAGATTTTAGCAGAAACCAGGGAATGGCTGTTATATCAATGGTCGGAAATTCACTCTCACGCTGAAAATATTAAAACAGAAATTTCCCGCTTCAACCGTAATCATCCTATCCTTAGCCACGCTCTTAATCCGGTTTTGTTTCCTATTTTTGTTTGTTTAATCAGCCGTGAGCATGGAAAAGCCTTAGGCGGAGCAGCGACTTTTGTAGAAGAGAGTATTATTAAACCCTTACAGGAACAAGGTAAAGTTTCTATAGAGTTTAACAAGTTAAGCCAAATAAAGGCTGATAGTAAATATTACTGGCAAACTTACGGCGGAAAAATAACTGTTTTCTTATTTGTGATAGGCCTTATCGCGGCAATGTATAAATATTTTAAAGTGCTTGATATGAATAAGATTGTGGGATTCGCGCAGGGAGTAGGGTTGAATTTTGATAAGCAGGGGCAATTTGTAATTGCCGCGGCGGTAATAGCTGTGTTTGTGATTCAGTGGAGTTTGCGCAAGGTATTCACGGAAAGAATATTGATGCTGGATACGACAATGGAAGATTTTGGCGCTAACTTTTCTAAACCTTTAACTGAAGAAAAGGGGAGCCGGTTTAGAGATGTGCTTTGGACAAGTATAAAACACGGCCACAATGACCTTATTGTTAAGCTCGGGGGGCATCTTAATACGCTCATTACCTTAGGGGCAATAATTTTTACCCCTCAGTTTATGAGCCTTAATATGGGCCTTAATTTAAAACTTCTTTTTACCATAATTCTTGCCAGTAATGTGTTTATTTTATGTTTTGAAATAATGTATATTTGGGCTAACCGCGATAAGCTAAGAGAAATTACCAGTATTCCTACAGGAGATTATTTTCAACTTATTTGGCGCTATGGGGTAATCGGGTTTGTTTTAAGCGCGGCATATAGGTTTCTTCGCGAGATGCCTTATGATTTAAGCCTTATCTTTGTTATTGTTGTTTTATGGGGGATATTAGGGATATACATGCGGCAAAAATATTATAGCCGCCAGGATACCTCTTTAGGAATACAGGCAGTTGGTTTTGGGCTTGGGGCAGGAGCTATGTTCGGCTTGGCTAAATTATTAGAGATGGAAGCTTTTGACTTGCAGGCATGGTTAGGAACAGTGAGGATGTCCAGCGCTTTATTATTTCCGGCTTCAGCTGTATTAATAGTTTTAGCTTTCTTAGTGTTTAGGAGAGTATTTGTTGTGTTGGATAAGAATATTAATCATAAAGGAAATTGGGCCAGCACGTTATTTACCTGTTGGGTTACTCCGGCTGTACTTCTTGTGATACTAAATACCGGTATTATATTTGCCTTAAATAGTTTAGGAATGATAAGCCGTAGTTTTTATAGCAAAAAGCTTACCTTTGAGACAATAGTAAAAGTTTTCAAGGCGCTTCCGCTTAAGAGAATGATGCCGTTTATAATTTTAGCTTTAATTGTTTTTGCTATTTACGCCGGGTGGTTTAGCTCAAAACAAGCGGGAATAGCCGTGGTCGGCGTAGTAGGAACGGTTGTCGGGGTAAGTATGTTTATCTCGGCATCTGAAGCTCAAGCTCTAAGTATAACCAAAACCAATATTACTCAGATTTTGGATGAATATAGCCAGGGTGAGCTTAGGTATAAAAATCATAAATTATTTAATGCTTTGCTTAGTGGGGATGCAAAGCTTATTGTAGATGAGCATGGCTTGGCTGATAGATTTTGGCCGAATATTGTTTTGGAGAGGTTTAATGATGGTCGAGCTGTTTCAGGTAGTATAGAGAGTAGAGCTGAATTGAAAAATAAACGCCAGGAAATCGTTAAAGAGCTAAAGTCTTTAGTTCAGGAATGGGAGGGTTATTTAGATAAGGTAGAAAGCGCGGAGGAGTTAGACAAGTTAACAAAAGAGTATTTAGCCGTTGTTGCTGAAGTTAAAAAGCCGAGGGTGATGAAACTTTTAGGTGAACTTAGGGTAGTATTGGGCGAGTTAAGCGTTAAGCAGCTGAGGGAGGATCAGGAGAATTTGTTAGAAGAACTATCAGCATTGCAGAAAGAGGCAAATGAGAAAAATGTCGAAAATACGAGTGATATTAATAGCAAAATTAAAGGGTTAACTGTAAAAATTCAAAGATTTGATGAAGAGATTAAAGAGAAAGAAAAGTTAGTTGATAAATACAATAGACTGCTTGGACAATTTGAAGGGGAAGATATTCCTTTAGAACAAGCTCAGGGCGCGGAACAAGGGGAAAATTTAGAAGAGAATCAAAAAAACAGGATTGAGGAGAATAAAAATATTGTAGAAGATGAAGATGATGAAGTTATAGAAAAGAATCCTTTTGAGGAAGAGTTTGAAAAGTTAAAAGAACAGTTAAGCAAAACATCGGGGAAAATAACAACCTTAGAAGGAAAAATCAGCTTACAAGAAGTTTTGATAATAAACCCAAGTTATTATCAGTATTGGAAGAATATAAGGCTTAAGGATGTTGAATCAAATCAACAAGTAGATTTAAATAAGTTATTAACCTCCGCGGGCAGCGCGCCTCCTAAACAACCAAGGCAGAGTTTCTTATCCGGGGGAGCATCTTTAGAAGTATTATTCGCGAGAGTAGAAAGTTTAGAGGAGAAGGTTGAGGAAGAAAAAGATGAGTTTTTGAAGAAATGTTTAAACCAGCAATTAGAAGAAGCAACAAATGATTGGCAAAAAGCTTTCAAGAAGTCAATTAGAGATTTTCGTAGATTTCAGGCAATAACTGACGGAAAACTAAAGAGCGGGGATGATGATATAGAAGACTCAGATATATTTACTGCTGAGGAACAGAAAAGTTTAGCTAAGCTGGCATTACATAGGACAGCGCGGCAAATAAAAGAGGGGCAATTAAAAGAACAGAAAGTAAAACTTTTAGCCGGCAGAAAAGAGG
>JBDRIY010000005.1:0-5825 GCA_043815445.1 Candidatus Omnitrophota bacterium | reverse complement strand
CAGATAGGCGAATTATTTAACATGAAATTTTCCGCGGTAAGCAAGGCAGCAATTGATTTTAAACGGCAGATGAATAATGACAAAAAATTGGCGAAGGTGGTAAGGGAGATAATTTCTAAAGTGGAGGCCTGACCCTGTCTACATTTAAACGGGATATAAATATGGCAGCTGTCCCCGATAATAATATGAATAGTAAGAGATCGCGCAAAGTTAATAGTAGTATAACTAATGGCGGCTTACGGTTTTCTTTTTGGAAGTTAGCTGTTCCAATGATTTTAGGGGCTGTTTTACATGATTTATTTACTCTTATAGACCTTTTTTTTATCGGCAGATTAGGGCATATAGCAGTAGCGGCATTATCTATATCAGGAGTTATCATCACGGTAATATTGATGGCTGCTATGGGTATTTCCGTGGGCACAACAGCTTTAATCGCTCATTTTACAGGGAAAAAGGACTATGATTCCGCGGACAATGTTCTTTTTCAGGCTGTAGTTGTAAGTATTATTTGTTCTCTGGGAATGGCCTTAGTCGGCCTTTTCGGCACGGTTGATTTACTTCGCTTATTTGGGGCCAGCCCCGAAATTATACCTGCGGCTTCGCAATATTTAAAAATCAGCTTTGTTTGGTCTATCTCTATATTTCTTTTTATTAGTTTTAATCAGGCATTAAGAGGTTCCGGGGACGCTATTATTCCCCTAAAAGTTCTTATTTTAGCCAATGTCATTAATATTATTCTTGACCCCTTACTTATTTTCGGTTTAGGATTTTTTCCGAGGATGGGAGTAGCTGGTTCTGCCGCGGCAACAGTTGTTAGCCAGCTAATAGGTGTGTTTATTTTATTAGGACATTTTTTCTTTGGGCATTCAAGTTTACATTTTCGTATAGGTATCTTCAAGGTCAATCTTAAAATTATAGGAAGAATGGTTAAGATTGGCTTTTTTGCTTCTCTTGAAGTATTACTGCGTCAAATATCGCTTCTTTTGCTTTTACGCCTGGTTGCTTCATTCGGCGTTTCCTGTTTAGCTGGTTTTGGAATAGCTATGCGTTTAAGAATGACAGTTATGATGCTGGGATTAGGGATGGGCACTGCCTGCTCAGTACTTATTGGGCAAAATATGGGTGCCGGAATTCCCCAAAGAGCTATGCAATCAGGGAGGACGGCGTTAAAATATTATGAGTTAATCGCTATACCATTGGCAATATTGTTTTTTATTTTCGCGCCTCAGATAGTGGGAATTTTTAATAATCACCCTGATGTTGTTAGAATAGGAAGCAGCCTCTTGCGATTTATAGCTGTGACGCTTCCATTCTTAGCTTCGGCGCTTATTTTGGGTAGAGGTGTATCCGGGGCTGGCGATACAATTGCTCCGGCAATAATGACAGGTATTACTCAGTTAGGGTTGCGTATTCCTGTTGCTTACATTATGGCCATAGTCTTTGGTTTAGGCACAAATGGTATATGGCTGGGAATTAATGCTTCAGATATTTTTCAAGGATTAGCGATGTTTTGGTATTTCAAGCAAGGTTATTGGCAAAAAAGATACCATAAACATCGAGCTATCTTAGAACAGGAAGCTGTATATTAATAAGATATTTATTGCAAAAAAATGATTTAAAAAATGTTGCGGAAACAAACCTATTTTTAACAAAAATCACAAATATTTTTTTTGAAAAAAGTGAATAGTGTGGTAAAATCAATTTTTAGGGATTCAATATAGTATAGAGTAATTTTACTAAGGAGGTAGAGATGGCTGAGAAAAAAGCAGAATCATTTAAAGAAGTCGTTGAGAATATGTGGCCTAAAGCGAAGAAAGATCTTGAAAAAGGAATGCAAAGTACGAAAAGAATGCTTATCAAAGGCGAAGAGTATCTTAAAGAAGTTTCTGAAAAAGGGGTTGAGCAAACTAAAAAAATAGTTTTAACGGTTAAGAAAGAAAAATTGTATTATGATTTAGGAAAAGCTATAGCTTCTATTTCAACAGCTAAATGGAAAGAGAATAAAAAGATTAACGATATAGTTAAAGAGGTTAAAGATCTGTCTAAACAAATTAAAGAAATAAAATAGCTTTTTCCCGCCGCTGCGTAGAGTTCACGTGATCTGATTTTAAATTATTATGTTTAAAAATTACACTAAGGGAGAGTCTATGGAAACCGTAATTACAACCAAAAATTTTGAAGAAGAGGTTACTAATTCAAAGATACCTGTATTGTTAGATTTCTGGGCTCCTTGGTGCGGCCCTTGCCAAGCAATGGAGCATATAGTTAAACAGCTTTCTCAAGAATGCGCTGAAAAATTAAAAATTTGTAAATTAAATATTGATGAGGCTTCCGAGATTGCCACTAAATACGCTGTTATGAGTATTCCATCTTTTATATTGTTTAAAGATGGAAAAGTTATGGAAAAGCGAGTGGGCGCGATGAGTAAAGAGACTTTAAAAAAAACTATCAGGCCCTATCTCTAAATAATAAAATACTTGCTCTAAATCTAATATCTTGTTATAATTTAACAAATTTTTATATTCGATCCTCGATACACGATTCTTGATTCTCGATATTATACGAGTTATGAAGTATTGTGTGTTTAGAATTACGAGTATCCAGCATCGAGAATCCAGTATCGAGAAATAGGGCTCGTAGCTCAGTTTGGTTAGAGCAGTTGACTCATAATCAATTGGTCCGGGGTTCAAATCCCTGCGGGCCCATTCTTGATACTCGGTCATAGATTCTCGATACTCGCAGAGAACGAATATCGAGAATCGAGCATCAAGTATCGAGAAAGCGCGCATGGCTCAGTTGGTTAGAGCATTGCCTTCACATGGCAAGGATCACTGGTTCGAATCCAGTTGCGCGCATTTAAAAATTAGAGTAAGGCTAAAAAAATAAAATCATATGCCGATACAACTAAAAGATGAGATTAGGAAAATAATTCAATTACAAAAAATTGATACAGATATATATAATTTTAATTTACAAAATAATATACAATTACCAGCTCAATTAAGCGCGATAAAAAGTAGCTTTGAAGAGAGAAAACAAACATTAGCTGCTTTTGAAGAAAAAGTTAAAGTGACGCTATTGAAGAAAAAAGAAAAAGAATTAGATTTAGCTTCAAAAGAAGAAAATCTTAGTAAATCACAAGGACAACTCTATCAGCTAAAAACTAATAAAGAGTATCAAGCCAAGCTTAGTGAAATAGGCGCGGCAAAGGCGGATATATCTGTAGTCGAAGAAGATATATTGAAGATTTTTGAGGAAATTGAATTAGCGGATATAGAACTTAAAAAACAAAAAGAACTTTTAAGCCAAGAAGAAAAAACCTTTAAAGAAAAGGAAAATGAAGTATCGAATAAGATAAAAGAAGCTCAAATACAAATAAAAATATTGGAAGATAAGCGCAACATATCAGCTAAGGATGTCTCTCAGGAAATTCTTTCTAAATATGAGCAATTATTAAAAACACGACAAGGGTCAGCGATAGTACCTGTTAAAGACTCAAACTGCGGATCTTGTCATATGAGAATTACTCACCAAACAATTAACGAAATAAAAATGTATGATAATTTAGTACTCTGCGGTAACTGCGTGAGAATACTTTACATACCTGAAGACCTTGAATGAATGATTGTGAAATGAGAAATGAACGATTTTGTTATTTAAATTCGAAGCAGGAAATACGAAACAAATCCGAAATACGAATATTTAAATTTTCAAAATGGGGAATATCGTTTCGGTCATTAGAATTTTGGTTATTAGGATTTGTTTCGGATTTTGATATTCGGATTTCGGATTTATTTTAAAATGTTAAACATTTATGTTGATGGTTCTTCTTTAGGGAATCCCGGTAAATCCGGAGTAGGATACTTAATCTACGATGATAAAGGCACTCTTATTAAGAATGCTGGAGTTCATATCGGTATTCAAACAAATAATTTCGCTGAATATATGGCTTTAATTTTTCCTCTTATTGAAATCATTAGTATGGGGGAAAAGCAATGTAAAGTTTTTTCAGATAGCAAATTGGTTTGTGAACAAATTAAGGGTAATTTTAAAGTAAAAAACCAAAATATTTATCCGCTTTTTATTTTAGCTAAAAATTTAATATCTAAATTGGATAAATTTAGTATTCAGCATATAGATAGAGAGAGGAATGAAGAGGCTGATAAACTGGCAAGAAAAGCTTCGGGATTTCTAACTTGAATAAAAAAATTCGAATATCGAAATTCGAAATTCGAAACAAATCCGAAGTACGAAATTCTAAACGGGTATTGAATCTATTAACATTTCGGATTTTCTCCATTTTCTTCATTTGTTTCGGATTTCGTGCTTCGGATTTAAACTTTTGGATATTAAGATTTAATGAGATTAATCAGGCATTTATTGAGAAGGGGGTATAAATGAGTGGACATTCAAAATGGGCGAGTATTAAGCATAAAAAAGGTGCTGCTGATGCTAAACGAGGCAAGGTTTTTACTAAACTGATAAGAGAAATAACCGTTGCTGCTAAAGACGGAGGCGGCAACCCTGATACAAATGCTAGTTTACGTACTGCTATAAATAGGGCTAATGACGCTAATATGCCTAAGGATAATATTACTAAGGCAATAAAAAAAGGAACAGGCGAGCTTCCCGGAGTAACCTATGAAAGTTGTTCCTTTGAAGGCTATGGCCCGGGAGGGGTAGCTATAATAGTAGAGACCCTTACTGATAATAAAAATCGGGCATCAGCTGAAGTTCGTAATATTTTTTCTAAGAAAAACGGAAATATGGCCGGAGCCGGAAGCGTTGCTTGGATTTTTACTTCAAAGGGGTATATTTTATTAGATAAATCACAAATAAGCGAAGAAGAATTATTTGCCATAAGTGTTGACGCTGGAGCTGAAGATATTAAAACCAGCGAAAAAAGTTACGAAGTTTTTTGTGACCCTAAGGATTTAGAAAATGTTAAAGCAGCTTTGCAAGAGAAGGGCCTTAAATGGGATGAAGCAGAACTGACTAAAATACCAAATTCTACTGTTAAAGTAACAGGCAGTGATGCTAAACAGGTCCTTGCGCTCATGGAAACTTTGGAAGACCAGGATGACGTTCAGAAAGTTTACGCGAATTTCGATATTCCTGATGAAGTTTTAGAAGAACTGGCTAAAGAAATTTGATGAAAGCATTGGGGATAGACGTAGGCTTGATAGTATGCGGGTATGTTCTTTGTCAAGTAGAGGGCTTAACAATAGATCTTATTAAGCAAGGACAAATAATTCCCAACCCTAAACATGCTCTTCCTCAAAAACTTAATTGTATCTTTGACGGTTTAAGTGAAGAAATAGCTCAGTATAACCCCGAAGCTATTATTGTTGAAAAACTCTATTCGCACCATCGCCACCCTACAACTTTAGGAGTATTAGCACAAGTAAGAGGGGTTGTCGGGCTTCTTGCTTATCAAAAAGAGTTAGGTTTTTTTGAATATTCTTCTACTCGGGCAAGAAAATCTTTTTTAGGTAAAGGCAGCGCTAATTCTGAACAAGTAAAAAAAATGGCTGAGAATGTAACCGGCGAAAAGTTTAAATCCATTCACGTTGCTGATGCTTTTTCATTAGTAGTTGCTTTTTCGCACGCCCAAAAATTTAAAAGAATCCTAAGAGATTCTGTTTGATCTATGTTTGTGAGGTTGTTTGAATAGTAGAATTCAATTCAACTAGGGACTTTTCTTTGAAAAGTCCAAGTTTCATTGTTCCGACTCGGGAAGATGTTGAGGTAACTTTCTTCGAAATTTACCTCAACCCTCGCTCGGAATTCAATTCAACTAGGGACTTTTCTTTGAAAAGTCCAAG
>JBDRIY010000004.1:0-14646 GCA_043815445.1 Candidatus Omnitrophota bacterium | reverse complement strand
ATTGGATATTTGAAGATTTTAGCAATTTTAAATTAAGATCTGTTAAGAAGGTTTACCATTTATCCCCAGCCTAATGAGAGGCTTAGGAGAAATGGTTTGGTGCTTTGAGAGTAGATTAGTTGTGGACAATTAACATAGGAGAAAGATGAAGAAAATACTAATTTTTTTAGGAATAATTTTTATTATATTCGGAACATTTTTATTTTACCTTAATCAGAATTATCAAGTTCCTATACTTATGTATCATTCTTTTAATGAGGCTAGGACAGAGTCTTACGCGGCTGTTGCTCCGCGAAATTTCTATAAGCAGATGGAATTTATTAAGCAAAACAGATATGAGGTTATTGGCCTTGAGCAATATTGCGAATTATTGAAAAGCAATAAGCATATTTCTAAAAACTTAGTGGTTATAACTATCGATGATGGTTATAAAGATAATTTAGCGGCAATAAATATATTAAAAGAATTTGATTATCCCGCGCAGATTTTTATTATTGCTGATAGAGTTTCTCTAGAAGGATATTTATCTCAAGAGGATATTGAATCTTTTTTGAATAATACAAGGATAAGGATAGGTTCGCACACCTTAAGCCACTTTTATTTGCCGGATGTAAAGGACTATAGGTTTAAAAAAGAAATTTTTAAATCTAAGGACATTTTAGAAGAAAGGTTTTCTCGAGATATAAACTCTTTTGCTTATCCGGTAGGGGGGTTTAGCCAGGAAATTTTAGAAACAGTTAAGGAAGCCGGGTATTTGTGCGCTTGTACCACTAATAGAGGTTTTTCCAAAGGACTTGATCGTTTTGCTTTAAGAAGGATTAAGGTTACTGATAAGGATATCGGGTTTAAGTTTTGGGCTAAGTTAAGCGGTTTTTATAATGTTTTTAGAAATCCCAAGAAGCCGTATTAGCGTGAACGGAAAGCCAGCAAAAGATTCTTTCACTAGACGCAATTTTTGCCTGAGGCACATAAAAAAATACCTAAAAGCGCATAACTCGTCTCGGCTTGGCCGAGACTCAAACAAATGTGCTTTTTTAACGGTATTTTTTTATTAAAAATTGCTATATCGTTCAAGAATTTTTTGCTGTCTTTCAAGCAGTTGGCTGTAACTGTGGTGAAAGATATGAAAAAAATACTAGTTGTGGAAGTAAACTGGCTGGGGGATGCTCTGCTTACTACGCCGGTATTTAAAGCTCTTAAAAAACAATATCCTTCTTCCTATTTAGGGGTTATGGCTGTTGAAAGGGTAAGAGAAGTCTTTGAAGATAATCCTTATATCGATGAAGTAATAGTGTTTGATGAAAAAGGCCGGGAAAAGACTATTAGAGAAAAAATAAAATTTATTAAGTTTTTGAAAAAGAAAAGGTTCGATACTGTTTTTTTAATTCACCGTTCTTTTACCCGCGCTCTTATCTGTTTTTTAGCGGGAATAAAAAACAGAATCGGTTATAGCAGGTTTAAGAATTTTTTTATTCTTAATCAACGGATTTACCCCATTAGAAGCAATTCGCTTCGGGTGGATGCCGCGCCTACAGGGTGGGCTTCTAACGGGGTAAATGAATCTTCTAATTTAATCCATCGTCAGGATAGATATATTTACCTTTTTGAAAAGGTAGGAGTTAAGATTGAAGACAAACAGGGGCAATTTTTTGTATCAGCTCAAGCTCAAAAAAAAGCTGATTTTTGGCTTGAGCCGATACGTAAAAAGCATTCTTTGTTGGTAGGGATAAATCCTTCAGCTAACTGGGGGCTTAAAAGGTGGCCTAAGGAATATTTCGTTGAGCTTTGCCGGCGTTTGATTAAAGAATTGAATTGCGCGGTTATTTTTATAGGGGCTAAAAAAGAAAAGGCGTATATAGAGGAAATCTTACAAAATATTGGATATCAGGCCTATAATTTTTGCGGCCGAACAAGCCTTAAAGAATTGGCAGCTTTAATTAAAGGCAGCAATCTTTTTATTTCTAATGATTCCGGGCCAGCTCATCTTTCAGCGTCTTTAGGGATAAAAACTTTAGTTATTTTCGGGCCTACTTCTGAGCAGGTTACTTCTCCTAAAGGAAAGTATGTGAAAGTAATAAAAAAGGATGTAGGGTGCCAGATTCCTTGTTATGAACTGAACTGCTCAGATAATATTTGCATGAAGAATGTAAAAGTTGATCAGGTGTATTTAGAAGCAAAAAGAATTTTAACTGATGAGCCCCGTTAGAAATTCTGTATATGCGATGAGAGGCCGCGTTATGTTTAAGCCGAAAAAAAATAATAATTTTGAAAAAGATAATGAGTTCAAAATTTCTAACGGGGTGAGACAAAGAATAATTAAAACTATAATAATAAATTTTCCCACCAATATTGGAGACGCGATTATCAGCCTGCCTGTTTTAGACAAGCTGCGCTTTAATTATCCTCAGGCTAAAATAACAGCTATTGTTTCTCCTCAAACTAAAAGTTTCCTTTTAGAAAATAGTTTCATTGATGAAGTTGTTGAATTTGATAAATCTTGGAAATTTCAGCAGAAAATAAAGTTTGTTTTAGATTTAAGGGGTAAATATGATTTAATCATAGATTTAAAAAATTCTTTTTTACCGGTTGTTTTAGGGACAAAGCAAAGAAGTACTTTTTTACGTAATTTTCCTAAAGGTACACATGTAAAGGATGAATACCTTAGGCTTGTCCGCAAGATTGCCCCTAATACTACGGCCTTAATAGGTAATTTCAATATAAGCCTTGAGGAAAAAGAAAAATGGGATTCTTTAAATATTAAACAAGCGATATTTATTGCCTGCTTTTCCCGTTCCCATCTTAAAACATACACCTATGAATATTTAAAAAAAGTAGTAGAAACTTTAAGCAAGCGTCATAAATTAGTTATTTTAGGGCTTAAGAAAGACAGTAGTTTTTATAAAGACATTTTAACTATGGCTAATGTAGTTGACCTAACAGGCCAGACGTCAATGAACGAGGTGTTTTATCTTCTTAAAAATTACGCCAGCTTGGCTTTGTGCGTTGATTCAAGCATAATGCACGCGGCTAGTTATCTTAACCAGCCTATTGTCGCGATATTCGGGCCTACTGATCCTAAACGTTACGGACCTTGGACTAAGAACAAAGTTATTTTGCGGAGAAAGGAGTTGAGCTGCGCGCCTTGCGGCAGGGCGCAATGTGATACGAATATTGAATGTATGTGTGTAAGCCCGAAAAGAGTAGTTGAGGCGGTAGAGAAGATGCTGTATGTTGGTAATGGTTAGAGCAATGTAAAAAAACATCATTTTAAATTGTAAATTTAGCATTTATCATTTTAAATTGAAAGAGGAAAACAAAAAATGATAAATTGAAAATGATAAATGCTAAATGATAAATTTCCCTAAGACGAGACATATTGCAACCGTAAATGAATAAACCAAAGAAGATACTAATAGTCAGAACTGACAGGCTGGGTGATTTAATCCTTTCAACGCCGGTTATTGCTAATTTAAGAAAAGCTTACCCTCAAACCCATATTGCTTTTATCTGCCGGCCGTATACAAAGCAGGTTTTAGAAGGAAATCCTTATCTAGATGAAATCATTGTATATGATAAGTATGGGAAGCATAAAAGCCTTGGGGCTTCAATTGAATTTGCCTTTTGTTTGAGTAGAAAAAAATTTGACTGGGCAATAGTTTTACATCCCACGAATAGAACGCATTTTATTACTTTTTTAGCCGGTATACCTTTAAGAATAGGCTGGAATAGAAAAATGGGCTTTTTGCTCAATAAAAAAATTCCCCATAATAAACAACAAGGTAAAAAACACGAATTAGAATATACCTTAAGCATTTTGAGAGAACTAAATATTCCGATTACAGATAAGAAAACCCATTTTCCTATTAAACAGGAGTCAGAAGAAAAAATAGGCAAAATTCTTGAAGATAAGGTATTTTTAGGCGAAAAATTAGTAGTTATCCATCCCTGTGCTTCCTGTCCTTCAAAAAGATGGCCCCATGATAGCTTTTTAAAACTTATCAGCCTGTTGAAGGCTCAAAATATTAAAGTAGCAATAATATCTTCTGAAAGCGAAAAAGAGCTTGGCAGAAAAATGGCAGAAGAAAAAGGTATTATAGATTTAAGAGCAAAATTAAATCTTTCCCAAACCGCCAGTTTAATTAAAAGAGCTGATTTATTCATATCCAATGATTCCGGCCCAGTTCATATTGCCGCTGCTCTTAACAAGCCTGTTATTTCAATCTTCGGAAGAAAAGACCCAGGACTTTCTCCTTTAAGATGGAAACCTCTAGGCGAAAAATCTTTTTATATCCACAAAGACGCCGGATGCGCCAAATGCCTCGCCCATAATTGTCAAAAAGGCTTTCTCTGTTTAAAAATGATTAAACCGGAAGAGATATATTCATTAGCGCGGCAGATAATAGGGCATGGCGATTCATGAATTACTAGAAAAATAATAAAATGCAAAAATTATTAATCAGAAAACAAATAAGATTAAAAAATTACGATTATTCGTTAAACGGTTATTATTTTATTAACCTATGTTCAAATAATAGAAAAAATATTTTTGGCGAAATTGTAAATAATGAAAATTCCGTAGGGGCCAACGGCTGTTGGCCCGATACCTGTTATCCTGATAATAATACCGTTAAAATAAAATTGAATAAATTTGGTTTAATTGTTGACGAAGAATTAAAAAATACAGAAAATATACGACAGGAAATAAAATTGGGCCAATATGTAATAATGCATAATCATTTGCATTGTATAATTATAATTCAACGTAATTTAACGGGCGGACAGCCGTCCGCCCCTACGGATAATATTAATCGAAAACAAACATTATCATCATTTGTGTCCGGTTTTAAATCTGTGGTAACAAAGCGTATTAATACCTTGCGAGACACACCTAAAAAACCGGTTTGGCAACGGTCATTTTACGACCGCATTATCAGAAGCGAGCGCTCTCTTAACGCAATTCGAGAATATATATCCAATAATCCTGAAAATTGGAAACGAGATATTGATAATTTAATAAACCTATAATCAGCCAATACAGCGGACGCTAACGCGCCGCTGATTTTTTCGTTAACTACAATAGAAAGGTAAATATGAAAAAAGTGATAATTATCTTATTGATTATAACTGGAATACATTTATACTTTTCATGGAAGCCGTCAGCTTCAGGGATTGCCGAAAAAATGAAAGTTGGCGCGGTGATAACCTACCAGGACAAGGAATATAAATCTGATTGGAGCTTAAATTTTGAAGAAATAAAGGGTTATTTGAGACAAAAAGACAGGCATTATGAAAAGAGTATGCCGATTGTGACCTACGATCTTATTATAACTTCCGGAGAATACAATGGCCCAGAGATAGTAAAAATTAGCAATGAAGGTAATGGTAACTATTATTGGAGCGCGAAAAAGCAACCCAAGGGTACACTAACAGTTTATCATACTGTACCCTATTCCGTGAAAGCACAGAATAAATTAGACCAAATAGACGTGGGTTCGAATATTACTCTTGTTGGCAGAATCTCTAAAAATAGTGAAATAGAAAGCGGCCCCGACAACTATGCAAAATTAATGCATAATAACCACAAATTTATTCTTGTAAAAGATGTTTTTGAATAATATTATCAAATCAATACACAGTATAAAAATAACGATCGATTAGAATTATCGGCGTAGGATAAAAGAAAATTAAAAATATTGTATGCGAAGGTTTAAACTGAAGATACAAATAATAGTTGCATCAGCGTTGTTTATTATTCCCTGCTTTATTCTGCCAATAGAAGCCAAAACTTTTAAAATCGTAAGCTATAACGTAGAAAATCTTTTCGATCTGACTAAAGACGGAACAGAATATATAGAGTATGTTCCGAATTCCGGCCATGGCTGGAATAAGGATATTGTTGATATTAAAGTTAGTAATATTGCTAAAGTAATAAAAGATTTAAGCGCTGATGTTGTTGCCTTGCAAGAAATAGAGTCAAAAAAAGCCCTTATTCTTCTACAGAACAAACTAAGAAAATTCAACGTGGATTACCCATATATCGAAATCGCTGATTCTAAAGCCACAACGGTAAAATGCGCTATTTTATCTAAATTTCCAATTGTCAATAAAAAGGACATAGAGATTAATAATAGATTTGAGAGAAATATTCTTAAAATTACTCTTGATATTGAGGACAGGCCCCTTATCCTGTTTGTCAATCACTGGAAATCTAAACAGAGCCCTGAAAGCCAGAGGATAGTTTACGCCAAAAAACTCAGAGAAGAAATTGATAAGCTCAAAGAGGGCGTTGATTTTATACTAACAGGTGATTTTAACTCAAACTATAATGAATATGAAACCTTCCGAGATTCTAAAAGTTTAAATGATACTGCCGGCATAACAGGGATTAATCATATTCTGGGAACTATTAAAGGCTCTGGAATAGTTAATGAAAAAATTCTGATGGAACAGCCTGGGAATGAATATTTGTATAATCTATGGCTTGAAGTCAATAAATCCAGGCGTTGGTCTCACAATTTTTTCGGGGATAAAAACAGCTTGGACAATATTATCGTGTCCAAAGGGCTTTATGATAATCAGGGAATTTCCTATGTTGATGGTTCATTTGATAAGTTTGATTCAGGCTATCTATTTAAGAGAAATGCTGTTTACCGCTGGCAAATATCTGAAAAAGGCAGAGGTAAACATTTGGGCCAGGGGTATTCGGACCATCTTCCGGTTTTTGCCTATTTTTCCACTGAACCCTTCCAGTTTAAAAATAAGAATATTGTTTCCAGCGATAATACTTCTTCAAAGTTAAAAGAAACCAAGATTTCGCGAAGTTTGATTGATTTAAACACTGCTGCTGAAAAAGAACTTCAAGCTGTTAAAGGGATTGGCCCGGTTATTAGCGCCAGGATTATAGCCGGACGTCTTTATAAAACCGTTGACGATCTAATTAAAGTTAAAGGAATCGGCCCTAAAACCCTGGAAAAGATACGTCCTTATTTGACAGTAGCTGAAAAAAGAACAAAGCCGAACAATGATCTTTAAAGTATTTCTAACAATATTTACTACTGTTTTATTCGCGGAGCTTGGAGATAAAACACAATTAGCCACACTTTTATTCGCGACAAATAGAGAAAATTCAAAAATAACTGTATTTTGCGCCGCGGCGCTGGCGCTCATAGCTGCTACAGGAATCGCTGTATTGGCTGGAAATGTTATCGCGAAATATGTCAGCCCAAAAGCTCTTTCCTGGATAGCAGGGATAGGGTTTATTTTTATAGGTATATGGACTATAATAAAAGCATAAAAACTCAAAAATTTTCTAAGTTATACTAAAAAATATTATGAATAATATTGTAAACATTATTACAGTCGGTTTGGGAGGGTTTATCGGCGCTATTTTTCGATATTTAGGCGGGGGAATGATTCAAAATATATTTAAAAATAATAATTTTCCTTACGGGACTCTTGTTATTAATTTGTTGGGATGTTTTATTATTGGTTTTTTGGGAGGATGTTCAGATAATATAGATATGTTTTCTTCTATGGCGCGTCTTTTTTTGTTTATTGGGCTGCTTGGCGGATTTACAACATTTTCTACTTTTGGATACGAAACTATTAGTTTGTTGCGCGATCGAGAGCTAATTGCCGCTTTGATAAATATAGGGATACATTTTATACTAGGGTTATTTTTTGTATATTTTGGATATTCTCTTTCAATGCGTTAAGGAGGAATTTTATGCTATTAAAAAAAGGGCAATTATTGCGAATATTTATAGGTGAAACAGATAAAAACATACCTCAATTATTAATTGGTTCGCTTTAAAGGTTGCGCGAAAATCGGGAGAGTTTCGTATTTTTGGGTTAGTATTTAATTTGATTGACAGAGATTATAGAATTGTTAAAATAACTCAATGATTTATTTAGATTACAATGCTACATCCCCCTTAGACAAACGGGTGCTTGAGGCAATGATGCCTTATTATAAAGGAAACTATAGTAATCCTTCGTCTGTCTATAGTTCTGCCAGACAAGTTAAAGAAGCGATTAATCTGGCCAGAGCCCGCGTTGCCGAACTTATTAATGCTGATGTTCAAGAAGTAATTTTTACCTCTGGAGGCACAGAAGCTGATAATACCGCGATAAAAGGCATTGCTTTTAAGAATCAAGCTAAAGGCAGGCACATTGTTACTTCTAAGATTGAGCATCACGCGGTATTAGAACCTTGTAAGTTTTTAGAAGAAGCAGGGTTTAGCGTTACTTATTTAGATGTTGATGAATTTGGGCTCATAGATTTAAAGCAGTTAGAAAAAAGTATTAGAGAAGACACTATTTTAGTTTCAATAATGTTTGCTAATAACGAGGTGGGGACTATCCAGCCTATAAAAGATATAAATAGCATTTGCCGGGAAAAGGAAGTTTATTTTCATACTGACGCTGTTCAAGGGGTAGGCAAGGTCAAGATTGATATTCAAGAATTGGGCGTTGATATGCTTTCTCTTTCTTCACATAAGTTTTGCGGCCCTAAAGGAGTGGGAGCGCTTTATGCCCGCAAAGGAGTAAAGTTTAGCCCCTTACTTCATGGAGGCGGGCACGAGAGAGCAAGGCGATCGGGCACGGAGAATGTTGCCGGTATTGCCGGTTTAGGAGAGGCGGCAAAGCTGGCAAAAGGAGAAATGGAACTTGAACAAAAAAGAATAAAGTTTTTAAGAGATAAATTAGAAACAGGTATCATGAAAAAAATTTCCCATGTTAAACTGAACGGCCATCCCACCCAACGATTATATAATACTTTAAGTGTTTGTGTAAAATACATTGAAGGAGAGAGCATGCTAATAGATTTGGATGCTGAAGGTATATGCGCTTCAAGCGGTTCAGCCTGCACTTCAGGTTCCTTAAAGCCTTCTCATGTTCTTTTAGCTATGGGTATATCTTATGAGGTTGCCCATGGCTCTTTACGTTTTAGCTTAGGAAAATACACTCAAGAAGAGGATGTTAATAAGGTTTTAGAAGTTTTACCATCCACGGTAGAAAGGTTGAGAAAAATGTCCCCCCTTTGGGGACGCGGATAAACGCGGATATTGACGCTGAATTACGCGGATAAAAATAGATATATGAGCATTAAGGAAAAAATTATAGAGTTAAAGAAGAAGCAAGGGGCGGTTGTCCTGGCGCATAATTATCAGCTTCCTGAAATACAAGACGCGGCGGATTATTTAGGTGATTCTTTAGAATTGTCTAAGATATCTCAAAGCTTGAAGGAGAGAGTTATTGTTTTTTGCGGGGTGCGGTTTATGGCTGAAACTGCTAAAATTCTCTCTCCTGACAAAAAAGTTATTTTACCGGTTGAAGATGCCGGATGCCCTTTAGCTGATACAATTGAGCCCGGCCAACTCAGAGAATTAAAACAAAAGTATCCTGATGCTTGGGTTGTTAGCTATGTTAATTCTTCAGCTGAGATTAAAGCTTTAAGCGATGTTTGCTGCACTTCGGCTAATGCCGTTAAGGTGGTAAAGAATATTAAGGCTAAACAGGTAATTTTTATTCCTGATAAAAACTTAGGCTGGTGGGTTCAGAAAAACGTTACTGATAAAGAAATTATTCTTTGGCAGAGGGGGTATTGTTATGTTCATCAAGATTTTGCTTTAGAAGAATTAGGGCAGGCAAGAAGAGATTATCCTAAAGCTGAAATTTTAGTTCACCCTGAATGCCGTAAGGAAATATTAGAAAGGGCTGATTTTGTTGTTTCTACATCAGGTATGCTTAAAAGAGTAAGGGAATCTTCTGCCCGCGAATTTATTATCGGCACAGAAGAAGGTATGATTTATAGGCTTAAAAAAGAAAATCCTGATAAATTTTTTCATTCTCTAGGAAATTTAAGAGTTTGCAAAGATATGAAAAAAATAAGTTTGGAAGATTTATATAGAGCCTTAAAGGAAGGAATCTTTGAAGTAGAGTTAGATATTGAGGTAATAAATAAAGCTAGTATCGCTTTAGGGAGAATGGTTGAATATGTCTGACAATTATACTGATAAAGTATTGGAATATTTTCGTAATCCCCGTAATATGGGTAAGATAGAGAATCCTGATGGTATAGGAAAAGTGGGAAATCCTCAGTGCGGCGATATTATGTGGATATATATAAAAGTTAAAGATGGTATTATTTCTGATTGTAAGTTTGAAACTTTTGGCTGTGTAGCGGCTATAGCTACTTCATCAGCATTAACTGAGCTTGTAAAAAATAAAACTATTGAACAAGCTTTAAAAATTACCAATAAAGATGTTGCTGAGGAGTTAGGAGGCTTGCCGCCAATAAAAATGCATTGCTCTATGCTTGCCGAAAAAGGCCTTATATCCGCTATAGAAGATTACCGTCAAAGACGCGGATAAACGCTGATTTTGGGAAATACGGATAAACGCGGATGAAAACGCAGATAGAAAGTCTGCGTTTTTTATTAAGCAAATGAAAAGTAGAAAAAAAGTCGCGATAGGCTTAAGCGCGGGTGTGGATTCCAGCGTTAGCGCTTATCTTTTAAAGAAAAAAGGCTGGGATGTAACAGGGATTACGCTTAAAATCTGTCCTGAGCAAAGCCGTTGTCAGGGTTCAAACAGTTTAGAGCAAATTTCAGCTTTTTGCTGTAAGCTGAATATTCCTTACCATATTATTGATGTAGAGAATTTATTTAAAGAAAAAATTATAAATTATTTTATAAACAGTTATTTACGGGGAGTAACTCCTAATCCTTGCGCTTACTGTAACCGTTTAATTAAATTCGGGTTTCTTTTAGAAAAAGTAAGATTTTTAGGTATTGATTATCTTGCTACCGGCCATTATAGCCGGATAGCAAAGATTAAGGAATCTCTTCTTCTCAGGAAGGGTAAAGATAAAAAAAAATCTCAGGAATATTTTCTTTCATTAATAGAACCTTCAGCTTTGAGCTCTCTGATTTTTCCTTTAGGGAATTATACAAAAGAAAAAGTTAAGAAAATAGCTAAAGAGAAAAAAATTATTTTCTCAGATAAAAAAGAAAGCCAAGATGTTTGTTTTATTAAAGGAGAGAGTTACTCTCAATATATTGAAAAAAATAAAGATAATTCTTATGACTACTCTGGAGAGATTAAACATATAAAGGGAAAAATTTTAGGCCGGCATAAAGGATTTTATTGTTATACTTTGGGCCAGAGGGCTGGTTTAGGTGTTAGCTGGCGCGAGCCTCTTTATGTGGTTGAAGTCGACAGTAAAACCAATACCGTAATTGTGGCTGAGAAAGAGTTCGTTTATAGGAAGAGTTTTTACGTAGAAAGCCTTAATTGGTTTTTAGCGCCTCAAAGATTTAAAAATATCAAAGTTCAAGTCAGATATAATTCTAAACTTTATAGTTGTGATTTAGATATAAAAGCAAAGCAAGCAAGAGTTAGTTTAAAAGAAAAAGTAGAAGCAATAGCTCCCGGCCAGGCAGCAGCGTTTTATTATAAAGATTTGTTATTAGGGGGAGGAATAATCAGCAGATAGTTTCCCAGCCTTGTCCAGCCTTGTTTTTTACGCAGGTATTATATAGGCGCGAAAAAAATGGCCCAAAAATGGCCAAAATAATTATTGACAACCCTATTTTTTAGCGATAATATAAAATCACATTAAGCAAAGTCCCGAGTTAAGAAGGATTAAATCCCGGACTATAAAACTGGACAACCAGCCCTACGAAGCCTTGGCGTAGTAGGGAAGTAAAACCTTCACACGTAAATTATGCGCAGTGAAGGTTTTTTATATTTTAGAAAGTTGAATAGCCTTAATCAAATGAATAAGGCTGCTAAATCCGCCTCTGGCGGATAAAACCTTCAGTGATAAAGTGCTGAAGGTTTTTTGTGTTTTTAGGGGTAAGGTTACATTATGTATTTACACTTGTAAATACATAATGTATATGGTATATTTAAAATGAAAGAATTTCGTTGGGATTTGGAGAAGAGCAAAAAGCTTAAGGAAACCAGAGGCTTTTCTTTTGAAGAGATTATTGAAGGAAAGCTTATAAGCGTAGAAAAACATCTTGTGAGAGAGAACCAAAAGGTTTTACTGTTTGAACATGAAACGTATATTTGGGTTATACCTTGTATTATAGAGAAAGATTATATTTTTTTAAAAACGGCGTTTCCCAGCCGGAAATATACGAGAAAGCATAAGGGAGGCGATAAAAAGTGAAAAGAATTAAATTATCTAAAGAGGAAAAAACAATTGAAAACGCTTTACTGCGAGGTGAATATACTAAGGTAAGTGATAAAGAGATGAAAGCAATTCAGCAGGCGCTTACAGTCAGAAAAAAAGATTATACTATGACCATAAGGGTTAATAGCGAGGATATAAAGAAAATCAAGAGAAAAGCGGCAAAAGCAGGCGTAAAATATCAAACTTTCATTTCCGAGGTTCTGCATAAAGTCGCGTTATTCTAAGTTTATACAATTAGGCAAAGTCCCGAGTTAAGAAGGATTAAATCCCGGACTATAAAACTGGACAACCAGCCCTACGAAGCCTTGGCGTAGTAGGGAAGTAAAACCTTCAGTGATAAAATACTGAAGGTTTTTGTAGTTTAGGGAGGTGCAGAATGTTTAAAATATTTGTAATTTTTATGAGCTTTCTCGCGATTGTATCTTACGCCCAAAGCGCGGGCCCGGTAATGCCTTATAAGGTTGAATATCAGGGAAAAACTTTTATACGTGATAACCGTTGGGAAGATAAGGAGAAGATTGAATCTATTGATATTGATGGTGACGGCCGGAATGAAACAATATTTAGGTTTTGCGTCAATAAAGAAGGGAGAGATAAGCCTGCGGCAGTTACAGCTATTTATAAAAAAGATAAACCGATTAAGGTAATATTCGGTGGAGAATTTCCTAAGTCAATGGAATTACGCGATATTGACGGTGATGGCTTAAAAGATATTATAGTTTACGATTATTGCGGAAATCACTACACTTTAATAATGGTTTATAGTTATGAAAATGGGGAATATAAATGTTTATTTGAAAATGGAACACCTTGCTATTTTTATAAAGTAGATACAGAGGCAAGCCCCGCGCGCATAACTATAGGAAGAGAAAACTGGGAAGATGAAGAGTTCTGCTACGCTAATTCAGAAGACAAGTCTTTAAAAGAAGTTTATCAATGGAACGGGAAAGAATTTAAATATTCTTCTAAACTAAGCACAACAAAACTTATAGGCGAAAAACAGGCTATTGAAATTACTTGGCAAAATATGCGTAAAACGATGCAGCCTTTCAAAGGAGATACTGAGTCTGAAAGATTAAAGAATGAACTTGTAATGGAGTATACAGCTAAAAGCTGGAATGCCGGAACAAGAGCCTTTGAACTTTTTGAAAAAGAATGTGATCAAGCAAAACGTAAACAAAAAGAGCTCTATAGAAAAGAAGGTGTTGAAGAGCTCGCGGAAATAAACGAAGCTTTAAAAAGCAAGCTCAATACTGATGAGAAGTCATTTCTTCTTTGCCGAAAAGCGTACATACTACTAACTTCTATTGAGGATCTTGAAGAATTAAAAGACGGTACTGAATGTTTGATGGAAGCCGTCTTATTAACCCCTAATGATGCTGACTGCAAAGAGTTTTTGGCTGACATATATAGAGAGTTTTGGCTAGGAGAGCGGATTGACGGGGAAGATGAAGACTCTAAAGAGTTAAGAAAAATGCAAAAAAGAATATCCTTTATGACAAAAGCTTGTTATATAGAGAACGCGCTGAAAAGGGAATAGTAAAAATTATTGCTAATAACTATATAGGCAAATTATTAAACATAAAATTTTTCGCGCAACCTTCACGATTGGGAGTAATAAAAAATGGCCTTCTTTAAGCTTGATAAAAAGTATGAAATATGTTATACTTTGGTAGGAAAAAGGAGGTAAGAATTATGCTTAAAACAACTAAGATTGCTATTAGTTTGCCTAAAGATGATTTTAGACGTATTGAGGAAGTTAGAAAAGAGCTAGGCATGCAGCGCAGCGCGATTATCGATATAGCGGTTCGTTTTTGGCTTAAAAGCGTAGAGGAGGAGAAAATGATAAAGCAGTATGAAGAGGGCTATAAGAAAAAACCTGAATCTCTAGAAGAGATAAAAGCTATGGAAAAAGCTTCCGCGGAAGCTTTTGAAGAGGAGGGATGGGAATGAGAAGAGGCGAAGTTTGGTGGACAAAACAGCCTGAACCTATAGGCAAACGCCCTGTTGTTCTGCTTTCCCGTGATGAAGCGTATAGAGTGCGTAATGCTGTAACTGTCGCGCAAGTCACGACTACCATAAGAAATATTCCAGTAGAGGTTCTTTTAAGCAAAAAAGATGGTTTGCCTAAGGACTGCGCGGTGAATCTAGATTCAATCATTACTATAAGAAAATCCATAATCACAGAAAGAATATGTTCTTTAAGAACAGAAAAAATTAATCATATTGATAAAGCGATTAAATTTGCTTTGGCTCTTGAATAAAGTAACAAATAATTTTAAAGAACAACCAGAACAACAGAAACAGAACAACAGGGTCAGGCCTCCACTTTAGAAGATAATTGACAAACTGCTTATTTAACTTAAAATATTTTCATGGCTCGACCGTATAGACTGCAAGGTGAAGGATTGTTTTATCATATAACCAGCCGCGGTGATGAC
>JBDRIY010000003.1:0-11025 GCA_043815445.1 Candidatus Omnitrophota bacterium | reverse complement strand
GATTTTCTCCCTTAAACAACAAAAAAATTACGCGGAGCGTAAAGACCGCTGAAGGCAGGGGCTTGAGGAAGGGTATAAACTACCTTACGCAATCACCGCCAAGGTGGTTTCGCAGGCTCTGAGCGCAGGAGCTGGAGCGCGGCGAGCGCGGAAGACCGAGCACAGAGACTGCTTGAGATGAGCGAGCGCCAAGCGAGCGGGGCAGCGCAGCCCGCCGCCCCAGCGGCGGCAAGCGGTGATTGAGCCGACCAGCCAGCCTGCCCAAGCGGGCGGTGCATGTCATAGGTTCTTTTTCTTGCAATGATGTATAGTGTTGGGTAGAATAAGCGGTATAGTATGGTTTGTATTTAACCTAAATGGGCAACTTACAAAAACACCCAACTTAAAAATCAGAGCTAAGTCTCATTTTAAGGGTGGGTTCAGGCACATAAAGGGTACAGCGGAAATCGAAGATTGAAGCTGCTCGACTGTGACTGATGGGTGGAGAAATTTCTTTGTAAAAATCTTTCAAAATCTTTCAATGATAACGTAAAATAAAGTGTGTAAGTCAGACACCTACGAGGTGCAGATAAAAGAATTACTCTAACCACCTCGTAGGTGGCGAAGCGGGCATTTGACAGGTAAATAGAAAAGGGTGTATCCTTCTGGTTGATACTAACAATATTAACCAAGGCCGTAAGGCCCAAAGGGAGGTACACCCTATGAATATTTTAAGCAAGATAGCGCCGGTAAGTCCAAATACAATCTTAGCAGAGTGGCGCAGAGAAATAAAGCAAAATAATGTTGATGAGTTTTGGAAGACAGCCAAGAGGCAACTATGAGAACTTACACATTTTTGCTTGCGTTACCCTTTCAATAAGACTATTGACAGATCTATCTTTCAGCGGTAATATAAAAACATAAATAGGAAAGTCCCGAGTTGAGAAGGGCTAAATCCCGGACTTTAAAAAAGTAAAACCTTCGCATATTGGTGCGAAGGTTTTTTGTATTTTACGACACATATTTTTGGTATAATATATAAAGAATTAATAACGAGTAAAATATGTCAAGAATAAAAGAATTGCCTAAAGTAGATAGGCCAAGAGAAAGATTGTTAGCAAAAGGATGTAATGCCTTATCTAAAAGCGATCTTTTAGCTATTCTACTTGGTAGTGGCATTAAAGGTAAAAATGTTCAAAAGCTTGCTAAGCAAATCATAGGTAAATTTGGCAAGAATTTCCTGAATATAAGCGTGGAGAAATTTCACGGAAGCAGTATGTTGAGTCGGTAAGGATTTCTATGAGGCAGGCGAATAGGGATTTAAATGACCTTCTTAGGAAGAAAATTATCAGTCCTGTTGGCAGTGGTAGGAATTTAAGATATAAGTGGAGTTAATAGCGAAATTGATGGCACGATTTGCACCAAGGGGATAAAGGGGACATTTATTGGATAATGGTTCATTTTAAAATAGGGACATTTTTAGTTGGTTCGAATATCTCTGAACCCAGGGTGGACATTTGCAACTGTTTGGAACACAAAGAGTTAGCGTTTTGATGTCCTTTTAGAATGGGGACAAAAATGGACAATTTTGGACAATGGTTCGACTCATTTCATTCGCTCACTACTGACGAATTCTTTGCATTTTGGAGCAGTTTATAAGCTAAATTGACGCTGAAATCATTAAAACTTTAACCTCTCTGAATTCTGGAAAATTCTTGCTATATTAGTATATCTTTATGGAATATAGGAAGTTTTATTCAGAGAGGAATTAGTTTTAGTGACCTAAGCACCAACTATCCTCCCTTTCTTAACCTGCTAATATAATAAATTTGACAGACTAAAGTCACGGTGCTACTATGAGGCTGTATTTATAAAACATTTAAAAATGTAATGAAATACCCAGCCAGCCTCAAAGCCCTAATTACCACAGCCCTCTCTTTATTATTCCTTACCAGCACTTATTTTTCCTTAAACGCCCAAGGCCTTGAACCCCCGGCTATACCCTGCGATTTCATAGGATATGAATCCAGGCCAGAGGGGCTTATAGTAGGGGATTGTGTTAGCGCCGCAGACGGGCAAGGCAATAATCTTGGTGAGTTTATTGTTGATACTAACGGTGAATTTGGCTTTTTAACTATTCCCGCGGACAATCTTCAAACTCCCTCTAAAGACGGCGCCTTAGAAGGCGAAACAATTTATTTTTATATTAACGGCGTTGAGCAGGAGGCTGTTTCTGCTTGGATACAAGCCGGCTTAAAAAGAGTTGATATAGGCACTCCTAAAATTCCTCTTACCATAGAGATAACCTCGCCTCAAGAAAATTCCGCGGTTAGTTCTAATCCCGTCACCATAACCGGAAAAGTTAATAACTCCCAAGCCGAAGTTGAAATCACCCTTAACAGCACTGATGTATGGACACCAGCAGTTAATTCTGAAGGAATATTCTCTTTAGTTGATGTTACTCTAGATGACGGCACTAATATCATTGAAGCTTCAGCTCAAGGCCCTGCCCGCAATACTGCGAATATCCAAATCAACGCCTATTTAGGCTGGGTTTTACATTTAAAAGATATGCCTTGGTATGAAAAAGAAAAAAACCATTACTCCGGTTCTGCTGTTTGCAAGATGATTTTAGATTATTTACGCCAGGAAGATATAACTAACGGCAAAACCCAGGATGAACTTTACAATTATGGCTATCCTTTTAATTTGAGCGATAATGATACTCTTTTGGAGATGGACCCCAAAGCTATTGACGCAGTATTGGGCCATTTTGATAAATATGATGTTTCCGGTGATAGATATGATGATGGCGACCCCTATCATGGTTATAATTTTGATGTTGCAATATTCGACCCCATTGTCAATTTCCAAGCTTTTACTGAATATCTGCGCGATATAATCCACTGGATAGCTTATCCAGTAACAATTGACCCTTGGTGGTTAGATGGCGGCATAGTCCCAGTGCCTAACAGTCCGGCAGCAGTCCCTATATATGGAAGCTATAACCATTGGGTTGCTGTCCAGGGCGCGGTAACCAGCGCTGACCCCACACCTCAGCCTCATACTAACCCAGGGTGGACCCCTGAATTTACTGTCTATGGATTCTGGCTTTCTGATCCAACTCAAAACGGTTTGGGCAAAGATGTCTATATTACTGCCGCGAATATCGGCAATACTTACTTTTTGCCTTTGCAAACTACTGATGAATATCAAGGTAAATACCTACAGGTTGCTGAGCCGCCTCCAGTTGAAAATAAAGCTAAAATAGAAATTGCCCCTGAAAAAGTCAATAATTCCCGTTTAAGCCTGATAAAAATAGCTCAAGATATAGAAAATTTAAACAAAATTGACTCTCAAGAACTAAATGCTTTTGAACAAAGAACTCAAAGCCTTAAGCCTCATCTTTATGATTCAGCTCGGGTAGTAAACTTAAATCAAACAAATTCTATTTTATCTTCAGATCTAGATTTAAATTGTCTTTTTAAAACAATGTTATCAGATAAACAGGAAATCTCCTGGCAGGAAATAATCAGCCCTGAAGCTTTAACTGATCCTGATTTCAAACAAGCTATAGAAAATAGCATTGCCCGTGAGTTTATTAAAGTTAAAAGAGAAGACAACCTAAATTCATATTATATTATCCCCTTTGATAAATACCTAAAAGGCCAATTTTTAACTTATGCCGCTATTATCATTAATGCCCAAACCGGAGCCTTCCAACAAGCTTCTTGGGTTCCTGAACCTATAAAATTTGTGCCGGTAAATGAACCTAAAGCTATAAGCTTAGTTTTAGATTACTGTCAAATTCAGAAAAATATTGTTGCTGAGAAGGGAATTAAATCTTATCTTACTTGGAAGCCTCAAAGCCTATCCAGTTCACCCTTTTTCCCTTATTGGAAAGTAGTCATAAATAACAGTGTTTTCTATGTTACCCAAGACAGCAAAGTTTGGGAACAGTAATGTAGTCTGCCGATTCATCGGCAAAGGAGGGACAAAAATGAATACTAAAGCTGTTAAAATGTTTATGTTAATTCTTATTTTTTCACTTATTTGTTCTTTAACTTACGCCTTGGATAAAACCATAACCATACCCGCGGAAAAATCCCAAGGTATAACTATGGATTTACCTGCTGGAGATTATACCGCTGAAATTGCCGGCGGCGCAATCAGCTTATTTTTTCCTATTCATCCCCATTATCAATGGCTCTACGGCTTGGCAATCGGCACTGATGTTGAAGGCGGCCAGGATATGCCTAACATAGGCACGCTTTATTTTGAACCTAAAGAAAAAGTGTTTACTCAAGCTGAAGCCGAAGAATTAGCCCTAGAAGCAACAACTAATAAACAAACCGGAACAACTTTAAGCTTTACCCTCAAACAAGACAAAAAAGTAAGATTCTGGGTCAGCGACTTCGACTACACCGACAACACCGGCTCAGAAAGAGTAAGAATATACACTGAAAAATAATTAAAGTTCACTAAAAAAGCAATGCTTTTTTAGTGAACTTTAATTGGGGTGGATGTGATTAAAGGTAATAAATATAGGGTTTTTTTAGGATTTTTGATCAGCATTATTGTGCTTTTTAGCTGGCCTTTTTTGGGATTTGCTGATGAGTTTGAGGTTAAGCTTGAAAAGGGCTTGAATTTTATTTCCTTGCCTTTAAATCCTAGCACTACCTTTATTCAGAATGTTTTTTCTTCTATTGAAGGAAAATATACTGATGTTTGGTCATATGACAATGTTAACTCTGACGATCCCTGGCGGCATTATCATCCTGATTATGTGAGTTTTTCGGATTTATTTAATATTGAGTTCAATAAAAGTTATTGGGTAGAGGTAGCTCAGGATTGCATTCTTATTACCAGCGGCAGTCCAATAGGTAGTGATAGTTTTTCTCTTGATCTTATCCCAGGCTGGAATACTATTGGCTGGCCTTATTTAGAGAGTCAAAGTGTTCAAACCGCGCTTTATCCTTTAGTTCTTGGTACGGATTATAGCTCTGTTTTTGGCTTTAACTCTCAAACTCAATCTTTTCAAGATTACAGCTTAAATCAATTTAGCACTTTTGAACCCGGAGGAAGCTACTATATTTATGCTTTAAAAAACTGCGTAACCCAAACTTTAGCTTTACCCCAAGTTACTATTATTGAGCCAATATCAGGAGTTCTTTTAAATACTTCTAATATTACAGCCAAAGGTATTCTTAATTATGAGGGCGTTACTGTTAAAGTTAATAATATATCTGCTATTGTTATTAATAAAGAATTTTCAGCAGATATTACCTTAAATGAAGGCCAAAATATTGTTACTGCTGAAGCTGTAAATCAGGCCGGAAGTTCTGCTTCGGATTCTATTAGTATTACAGTAGATACAACCCCGCCGGAACAGCCAATAGTTAATTTAGTAACCAGCCCTACAAATCAAAATCAACAAGTTATTACCGGAGTAAAGCAAGCTAATACTTCTCTTTGGATTAATGGAAAAGAAATTATTCCGCTTAACATAGAAACTGTTTGGTCACACACAGTAAACCTGGCTGAAGGCCAAAATACCTTTTCTGTAACAGCAAAGGATGAGGTTGGCAATGAGAGTGGAGCGGTTGAAATAGTAATAGTTTTAGACGCGGTCCCGCCAGCCGCGCCAGTAGTCTATCCAGCCACCACCCCTGTAAATCAAACCCAACAAGTTATCAGCGGCACAAAGGAAGGAGATACTTCTGTTTGGATAAATAGTGAGGAAGTAGTTTCTTTAAATGAAGAAACCACTTGGATATATACGGTAAATTTAATAGAAGGAGAAAATATTTTTACTGTAACTTCGAAAAACAGCTCTGGAATAGAAAGCGAGGCTGTGGCAGTAACAATTATACTTGATACAATCGCGCCAACAACTCCAACTTTAAATCCAGTGACCACACCCACAAACCAAGTTCAGCAGATTATCTCAGGTACAAAAGAAAGTAGAACATCTGTCTGGATGAATGAAGAGGAAATAGTAAGTTTAAATAATAATACCGCATGGGTATATACAGTTATCTTAAAAGGAGGTGAAAATACTCTTAATATTACTTTAAAAGACCAAGCCGGCAATGAAAGCTCGGTAGTTGCTAAAACAATTACAGTAGATACTGTAATACCTCAGCTTAATCTTTTGGCCAAAACAATAGATAAGAATACTGTAGAGATAACTTTTAGCGAAATAGTTAAGGAGGCGGAAAATTCAGCAAATTACTCTGTAAGCCCGTCAGCAGGAAGTTTTTCTGTCACTAAAAGCGGCAATTTCACTTATCAGCTTACTTTTAGCCAGCCGCCGGCATACAATACCTTATATATTATAACCGCAGGCAGTGATATTACTGATTCAGCCGGTAATCCTATTGACAGCTTAAAGAACAAAGCAACTTTTGAAAAAAAATCTACCAGCAAAATGTACATTTACCATAATTCCCGGCGTTTAGCTATGAAAGAAAACAACAAAAAGTATTTTTATCATCTTGATCATCTTGGCGGGACAAATATAATTTCTAATGAAACCGGCCAACAAGTAAAATACCTAGACTACAAACCTTACGGAGAAACAAAAACCGAAACCGGTACCCTAAACACAACCAAAAAATTCACCGGCAAAGAGCTGGACGACTCAACCGGCCTATACGATTACGCCGCAAGAATGTACGACCCCAAACTAGCAAGATTCATCAGCGCGGATCCTATAGAATATAATGATGGCGGCATAAAATTAGCCGGAGGCAGAAGTTTAGAGACTTTTCTCATCAATCCGCAAAATCTAAATCGCTACACCTATTGCTTAAATAATCCCATAAGATATATAGATCCTGATGGGTTATTAACTGTATTAATACCTGGAACTAAATTGGCACCATGGAAAGAAATGGGATTTGAAAAAGATTTTATAAAAACAGTAAGAAAAACCTTTAATGAAAGGCATAGAATTGCTATACTTCTTTGGAGTGGCAAGGATAGACATAGTGATAGAGTGAAGGGGGCGGAATCTTTAGCGAAATATATCAATAAATATCAATTCGCTAAAGGAGAGAAGCTTAACGTTGTTGGTTATAGCCATGGAGGAAATGTAGCTTTTTTATTAAGTAACCTCGAGCTTCAACAAAAGATTAATACCATGGTAACGTTAGGCACTCCGATAAGAGAGTATGAGCCTAGCATGAGTAATGTAGGAGAGATTTATAATGCGTATTCACCACATGATAGAGTTCAAAAAAATTTAGGTGGAGGCCGGTATAATTTTTTTGGTAATGAATGGGGTCCAGCTGGACAGGTATTAAAAGAAGCAACCAATATTCATATAGCTGTGGATAGAGGTCTCATTGGAACCCACGGCTATTTATGTACGAAAGATGCTTGGGATACATATGTTGAGAAAGAGATTCAAGATAAATAATTGAAGAGGGAGGAGAAATTATGCGTTATGGTAGGTTGCTGAGATACTTGAAGAAGTGGCGGGAGACAGATTTGATAAATGAAGAACAGGTAAAAAATATCTCTAAATATATGGAGGTGGAGCGGCATAGACAATTCCTAAGATTAATTCGGGTTTTTTTCGTTGTTGGCGTCTTTTGGGTTGTGGTTGGGGTAATTGCCTGCTTGCGGCTTATCAATATGGAAATTTTAAAAACAATTGGAAGTTTCTTTTTGAATATTTTTAAGCCGGTAATTATCTTAGCTAAATTGATCTCTAAAGAACATTACAAAGAGTTACTTTTTGGTATAGGATGTTTATTAGGGTGGAGTTTTTTTCATCGATTAGGATTAAACTTTAGAAAAAAAGCTCAGACTACCTCTATAAAATTAGGAATGTTGAAAGAAAGAGAGATCCTACCAGGCATTGTTTCTTTAAGTATTGGTTACATTTTAGCTTCAGGCGGATGGCAATTTTTCAATTATATACTTTATCCGGCACATCCTAAGTTTGGGGATGATATTATTTTCCCGTTATTTTCTTTATTAGGCATGCTATTCTTTTTTATCATTGCCTATGCGCTTAAGGATCGGGTAGCCCTACTTTTTGGCATCGGTTTTCTATGCCACAGCGTAGGTTTATTTACAGCGTATTATTTTGCTTGTTATATTATTGGTGTACAAATGCCCGTAGTTCAATTAATCGTAGGATTACTTTTGTTAATTGTTGGTTTTTGGCAAATAGAAAGTGCCCGCGGTGAAAGAGCTAAAGATTTTCGTGCTTTGGCAGGAAGAATTTATCAACGAACAGGCTTGCTTTTTATTTATCTTTCTTTATGGATTATGTCAATTTGGGGAATTGGCTTCAGGAAAGATTATTGGGCTTCACCTTTAGCATGGGAATTATGGGCTGCCAACACTTTATTTGTTGCTGTTTGTTTTTCGTCTCTTTTTTATGGCGCGATCAAAAATGATAGAATGTTTTTCAATTTTGGATTAACATTTTTCATCATTGAATCTTATACATTATTTTTTAGCCATGTTTGGTCTACGGTAGGTAGTGCTTTTGGCTCTTTGTTATTAGGCATTTTTATGATAAGTACAGGTTATTTATTGCGTTATTTGGGGCTTAAAGAAAAGATATTTCTAAGGAGAGTAGAGTGACAAGCAGACAGGTTTTAATTGAAGAGTATTATGAAAACTATGCGTGCCCTTTGCCTATTAAACGTATTGCTGCTCGTTTATTATCGGGAGTACCTAGAGAATATTTGGCAGGATTAGAAATTGTAACTATCCCCCCTTCTCCAAAGGGGGGAGGGAGGAGGGATAAAGAGGGGTAGGATGAGGGTGTTTAAATTTTTTCTTTTGATTTTTGTTGTTAGTTTTTCCGCGGTGTGTGTTTTTGCGGAAGAAGAGGTTGAGGGGCTTGAGGAGGTTGATATTCCTCGGGGGATGGAATTGATAAGATTAGATGATGGCTATTATGAAATTATTCGTAAAGATATGGCTTCCCCCCGTTCTTCAGGTATGGAGGTAAAAAAAGTGGGCGGAACCCGGATTCGCGTGCCCAAAGGAATAAAAATAATTAAAAAAGGGAAAATGATAATGATAGAAGGCAAGAGTGAGTATATGTCTCGAAGATTCTTAGAAATAGAGGAGCTTTTCAGCCAATATGAAGCAAAGCAAAAAAAGCTTGAGGAGACTATAGGGAAATTAGAAAAAACCATAGAAGAGCTAAAAGAAAGCAGTCCTAAAGAAGATAAATTAGCAAACAGCAGAGATATAATAGTAGCAGAATAATAAAAGATACGATGAAAAGAATATTTAGTTTTTGGTTTTTATTGACGATAATTTTAAGCGGGGTTTCTTATGCTGATGTGACTGAGGATTCATTTCCGGCTTGGGCGCTTCCAGTGGGAAGCGTTGGTGTTGAGAATTTTCAGCATGATAAGTTTAGCGGAGCCGCGGCTTATACTATTCCCTTGGATGTTCCAGCTGGGACAAATGGTGTTCAGCCTTCGGTCGCGTTGCGGTATTTTTCCGGCGGCGGCAATAGCAGTGTGGGCGCTGGCTGGAATATTGACTTAGGAAAAATCACCCGAAGCACAAGGCTTGGCGCGCCAAAATTTAATGATAATGATATTTTCATTTTGCAGTTGAATGATACAGTCTCAGAATTAGTCAGTATTGGCAGTGGGCAGTTTCGGACAAAGATGGAAAGTTTCCTGCGAATAAATAAAACGGGTTCAACTTGGATAGTTACCGATAACAGCGGCACAAATTATGAATATAATTATAATGTAAGTAACCTTAATTACTATTTAACTAAGATAACTGATACTCACAATAATTATGTAGATATTACTTATTTCTCAAGTGATTAAAATACTTCCCTTGTCAAGACCAAGGCTAAGGTAATTTAAGGTGGAAAATTTTATTCTCCGGAGCATGAAATTTAATCCCGGAATAAACTTCCCACGGCGTTTGATAATTCAACGACTGATGCAGCCGTTCTGTATTATAGCGCTCAAAATATGTTTTTAAGCCTTGCCGAACATCCGTTATAGTTTCATATCCCTGAACGTAGATATTATCGTATTTGACCGTTCTCCAAAGACGTTCGATGAAAATATTGTCAAATACCCTGCCTCGTCCATCCATGCTGATTCGAATCTTATTATCCAAAAGCTTTTGTGTAAATTCTTTTGATGTGAATTGCGTTCCTTGATCCGAATTAAATATTTCCGGTTTTCCATAGCTAATAGCGCCTTCTAAGCATTCAACGCAAAAATCAGCTTCTAAAGTATTGCTTACCCTCCAAGATAGAACATAGCGGCTATACCAATCCATAACAGCCACAAGGTAACAATATCCTTTGACTAGCTGAATATACGTTATATCCGTGCACCAAACTTGATTTGCCCGAATAATACTTAATCCTTTCAGCAAATACGGATATATTCTGTGTTGAGGGTGTTTACGGCTTAACTTCGGCTTTGGATAGATTGCCAAAAGATTCATTGAGCGCATTAGTCTGCGGATCAGCTTTTCTCCGGCCTTATACCCAAAACGGCGCAAATACTTCATCATTTTTAACGCTCCGCAGGGATCCTTCATGAATTGCTGGTCAATAGCTTTACGTAATTGATCTTCATAATCAGTATTTTTTTGCTGACAGCGATAATATAGATTTGAACGATTGACGCCTATCAATTCGCATTGCCGGCGAACGCTTATCTTGCCATTTTCTTTGTCAATGAACAGTTTTCGTTGTTCTATACTTATAATCCGAGCTTTTTTTTAAGCCAGTCAATCTCCACCTGGCTTTTTCCAATTCTCTTATAAAGATTATCTATTAACTGCTTATTATCCGGTTCCTGCTCATTTTTTCTAATGAAAATGTTTGATACATTCTCTTTGAGCCGTTTTTTCCACTGCATGATCAAATTACTATGGACTTCATACTCTGAGCTTATCTGCGCTATTGTTTTTTCTCCTTTTATTGCTTCCATAGCTACTCTTGCTTTAAATTCTTTTGGATACTTTTTTTTCTTCATTCCGGCCTCCTGGTTTATGTGATTTTATCACATTTTTACACCTTAACCA
>JBDRIY010000002.1:0-13831 GCA_043815445.1 Candidatus Omnitrophota bacterium | reverse complement strand
GCTGTATTTTATCAAAATCAATCGCAAGAGAAGACTTGTATATATGATCAACACGAATAACATTCGGCCATGATAAAGCATACTGCTCTTTTTCTTTTACCGGCTCTATCTGAGTTTTTGGATTAGGAGGCGGAGGGGGATTATCATCCCCGCCCTCATGAGGCAAAAATGTGAACGGCACGCCAAAGATATTCACATATTCTGGCTCAAACAAGCCGTCTGTCCCAACTTCATATGATGTACGCCTTAATCCGCGCCCTACAACCTGCTCGCAAAGAAGCTGGCTTGAGAAAGCTCGCAATCCCATAATATGGGTAACTGTTTTTGCGTCCCATCCCTCTGATAGCATCCCTACGGAAATAACATTTTGAATCTTTTCTCCAGGCTGCCCTTTTTGGCCTACGGTATCAACCATCTTGCGTAAAAGTTCTGCCTGTTGCTGTTTATTTAATTTCTTAACCCCATTATCTTCATCTTCCAGAGGTACAATCTCTTGTTCTTCAACTTGTGATTCAGCTTCGGCAAGAACTTTTGAATCTATTTGCAAAGTCCTTTCCTGATCACATAAATCCGGAATAAGTATTTCCTTGTGATCAAACGCGAATTTAATCCGTGCCGCTGTTTCGGTTCGATTTGCCACTGTTATCATTGCCGGCGGCACTTCTTTTTTGGCTTCATGCCATTTTTCTTTTGTCTCAAGCCAATCTTTTCCTAAAAGATAATACGCATTACGTATTAAATCCGGCAACGGGTCTGATGCTTCTGCTTTACGATTAATATCATCTTTCACTTCTTCGTCCATATAAATATGATACAGCCGGGATTTGTAATCTTTAACATTTATCCGGCCATCATCACGTATAACCACACGTGGAGTTTTAACAAGCCCTGCCTCAATAGAATCATTTAAACCAAAATCACTTACTATCCATCCAAAAAGCGCTTCCTCGTCGCTTCTTTTACCGGATGGCGCGAAAGGTGTCGCGGAAAAATCAAAACAGTTTAATATTTTTCGCGCTTTATGAATACGGTCTAAACCACCAACCCAAATTGTAGCTTCTTCAGCGCTATCTTTTAAATCTCTTTGACGAATATACTTTCCTTCGGCGGCTACGTTCACCCGCCAGGCATGATGGGCTTCATCGTTTATAACAACAATATTCTGGCTATTCGCCATATCGCCAAGAACTTCCCGCACATATGCCTCATCGCTTTTTACGCCACGCTTATCCACAGACCGTTTCTTTTGCAGTTTTTCTTCTGTATCCCAATTTAAAATATGCCAGTTATGAATAACAACCTGACCTTGCCTTAAGGTTTCAATCAGCCCCACAGGAATAATATTAAATTCATCATAATAATTATTCGGGGAATCAGGAATTAACACCTGCAACCTACTCTTAACAGTAAGGCCAGGTGCGATAATAAGAATATTCTTTGAAAATCTTGTATCCTTAGAATAAGTAACTTTATTTAAAACCTGCCAGGCAATAAGCATAGACATAACTATTGTCTTGCCCGACCCTGTGGCCATCTTTGAGCAAATACGCTGGAATTCTCCGCCATCGGAAGGAATTTTAATCCCAACTTTTTCAGAATTCGGAGCTTCAAATAGCCAAATCAATGTTTCAATAGATTCAAGCTGACAGAAAAAGAATCTTCGATATTGTCTTTCCTCAAGATTATACCAGTGTTCAAGCAATCGTTTAGTTATCCCGGTAACACCCGGATAACCATCATTACGCCATTTTTTTATTCGCTTTCTTATATCATTTACCAGCGGAATCTCAACAAACATCCCCGGATCATCAAACGCTTTTGAGCCCGGAGTTGCCATAACATATCCGGCAGGGCGCCTGCCTTTTTCTTTTTTAAATATTCTGGTTGCACGCTCATAATGCCAATATTCTTGAGGTTCCTCGTAAGGGAAATTTATAATTAATTTATCTATCTTTTTCAAACCATCCATATCAATCTATCCTATATTTTGATAATGCGCAGACTTTCTATCCCTCTATCGTCAACAATCTTTATAGCGCATTGCTTATGTTCTCCTGCCTCAAAAGGAAGCGAAATAGTTCCGCAATAAGATTCTATCAACTCCTGGTCAATTTCCGCTTTTAAATTCTTTGCCAATTTATTCCAACCATCCTTCCCGGACGACATAGGAAAAAATACTTGCCGAGGGAAAAGGCTTCTTCCATCATAATCAGAATCAAGCATCCATACGGCTATATTTTTTTCACTTCCTGAAACAACATTACCTGTTTTTGTATCGTAATAATCAAATCCTTTTACTTCAACCTGGAATTTATTTTTATCTTCGCCTTTTTTTATTTTCTTAACTCTGACATCCGGTTGGCCTAAAAGCCAGAAACTGTCATCACTAGCGCGTTTTTTCTTTAGGTCATCAGTAAAGAGGTCAGCGTTCATCTGAACACGCAAAAGAGTTATCCCCGGCCAGTTAACTTCATCTATGTCTTTCGCCGCTTCCGGATCAAACTGAAACGCGGCAAAAAGAATCATTTCTGCCTTTGGCCTGAGCGACTGCGCCTCATCAAGCGCAAGCTCAACCTGTCTTTGTTCCATTGGCGCGTGCTCCGGCCCAAACACAATAAATACTCGTTCCCGTTTATCTTTATCTGACTTTGTTTCTGCCTCTGCCTGAATATATCGAGTGCCGGCCATCGGCTCAACCCGACTAAATTTGATATACTGTCCGCCTTTGCCTCTAACTCCATTATTTAGCAATTCATCCCGCCATTCCGCCTGCCTCAATGTTTCCCCGGAACGTGCTACGGAAACATCGGACGCAGGTTCTCCTTCTATTTCATCAAGGCTTCTTGACGTAGGCGAAGGCACAGCCTCAACTGTAAACGGCCCCGTAACCCGCGCTTTGGAATTATCAATGTTCGGTTGATCATAAAGAGTTTCATACGCTGGCGGTTCATTATTAGCAATAGATTTAAGAGTAATATGAGGAACCGTTTTATAAACAAATCCGCTTCCTACGCCTTCATTAGAATGAGCTAATTTATAATAATCGTAAAGAGCTGTCATTAATCGTTGCTTGGCAAGAGTTACAGCTACACGTGAAGTATCGCAAGTTATCCATCTACGGCCCCATTGCTCCGCAACATATGCGGTTGTGCCACTTCCACAGGTAGGATCAAAAACAAGATCTCCAGGATCAGTGGTCATGAGAATGCATCGTTTTAAAATTTCATCTGCCGTCTCTACAACATATCTTTTGTTTGAAGAAAAACAAGCCTCCTCCCAAGAATGATCAAACTCTTGAAAAGGAAAATCATTAAAATAACATACATATCTTAGTGTATCTCCTTGGGGCAAAACTCGTTTTACTTCAATCAATCTTTTCATTCCATTTTCATGAGTTTTCCAACTACGCCCACCACTTGTTAAGGGCGGCTTATATTTCTTCCCATTAAACTCAACCATAAAAGTTGCGCTTGAATTAAATCCAGCTGGCGCAAGTTTGTATGAAGCAAAAACTCTCGCATCTTCAGGGATTAAATTTGGGTCATTGATTTCCTCTTTAGAAATACGCCTTCTTTCGCCATTATTTAATTCAAGATATGACCAAGTACCACCCAATTCAGGTAATTGTCGCTTAAACAATTTGCGAAATTTTATCTTTTCCTTATCTTTCGCATAAAAAATTATATAATCATTAACTGTGCCGAGATACTTTGGATTCATTACATTAATTTTTCGTCTAAAATTTATTAGGGAAATAAAATTCTGATTCCCAAAAATCTCATCCATTAGTTCTCTAACATGATGCACGTTTTCATCGCTGATCTGAACAAAAACACTACCACTTTCATGCAGTAGTCTCTTCGCCAAAAGTAGTCGATCACGCATATAAGTTAAATACGAGTGAATACCTAACTCCCAAGTATCACGGAATGCCTTTATCATTTCCGGTTCAGCCGTCAAATCTTCATCCTTGCCGTCTTTAACGTCTCGTTTATTCACAAACGGCTGAAAATTACTGCCGTACTTAATCCCATACGGCGGATCCATATAAATCATCTGTACTTTACCGGACATGCCTTCTTTTTCTAAAAGCGAATTCATTACAAGCAGAGAATCACCCGCAACCATACGGTTTGACCAATTATGTTGATGCTTATAAAACTCAACCGCTTCTCGAAGCGGCGGATTTTCTTCCATAAAATTAAAAAGAGATTGCTGCTCCCCATCACCGTTTTTCTTTTTTACCGCTTCGATAATAGTACGAGCGTCAATGCGTTCATGCACATGCAGAGAAACGGTTGGTACTTCAAATTTAGTATGTTCTGCTTTACCCGCCCAAACAAGCTGAGGATCTAAATGCGGATCGTACTTATACTTCTTTTTGGGAGCGTCCTTATCTGTCCGTGAAGTGACTAATCCTACAGGCGGATTATTCAACCGTCTTTTTCGTTTATGCTCGTATTGCTCTACTCTTTTCTTTTTTATTTGTTTTGGGTTACGCGCCATAAGACTTCTTCTCCTTCTTCCACACAACAAAATGTTTATTCTATAGATATTTTGTTCTCAAGCAATTGCGTAAACTGCCTGCTACACTACCACGCTGCCTGCTTTTTATTAGCCGCGTCAAAGGCCTGCTGATCATAAGGCTTGGTATCGTAAAACAATATCTTTTGACTATTCATATTTGTTCCTTCTTACTATTTTTCTCACTAATTCAGAATGAGGAATAATCATTTCTCCTTCTTTAGTTTTAACCTTTGTAGTTATAAAATCTATTGAGCATATTTGTCCGGATATCGCGTCAAATTCTATTGTCTCGCCTTTAGCATAAATTTTTTTAAGCGCTTGGCCTGCTAAGGCGCTGGAAATTATATCTTTACCGCCAACAAGCAAAATTAAAGAAATAATCAAAAAAACCGCGCTAAATATAATTATTCCCTGCTGAACAATTATATTTACTGCCGCGCCTAAGTATTCTAAGGCCAAAATAATAGCTAAACCAACAATCACATATCTTACTGCTTTATCCAAAATATTATACCAAGGTAAATTTGCTAAACGGGCTGAAGCTTGAACAAATTTACCCATAAACTGGCTTATAAATAGGCCTAAGCTAATAAAAAGTAAAGCGACAATAAACTTCGGCAGGTAAAAAATAGCCTGCTGTAAAAATTTAGAAGCTGATTCAAGTTCTAAAGTATCTAATACCATTACTAAAGTACTAAAAACAATAAGCCAATAAAATATTAAACCTATTAAGATTGAAGGTTTTTTGTCAACTCCACCTTTAGCTAAAAAATTAGTTATACCTGTTTTTTCTCCTAAAACATTTACACCCAATGCTTTGAGAAGTTTGGAAACAATTTTCTTAAAAGATAAAGCGCATACCCAGCCAATTAATAAAATAATTAATGCCCAAACTATTTTGGGCCCAAAATTCAGAATAATCTGATAGGCCTGCTCAAAGGTTTTAATAACCAAACCTTGAAATATTTCCCCAAATTTTAACATAGCAAACCTCCAATTTAATCATCATTTTTCATAAAATCTTTAAATTTTTTTAAGGGCTTTTTGATAATTTCTTGGCCTTTATTTAACATCCGCGCGATTTTTTTCTCTGATTTTTCAGCAAATTCATCAGTTACCCGGTCAACTTTTTTAAGTATATTCTCCCCTCTTTTCACTTCAATCATAATAAAATCCGCGGCGCCAATAATACCAGCCTGAGGATTAAGGTCGTTTTTTAACTGCATTACTACAGCAACCGGCGCTGCCGCGGCCGGTTCTTTAACTCTTAGGATAAAAAATATAGCTAGCGCTTGTAAGGCTGAAGAAATAAGAAATATAAAATGAAGATTAGATATCTGGTAAGTAGAAAATGTCCAACTCGCTTTTTCGAGAATCTTTGATAAGCTCCCTCCTAATATAGGCGCCACCGCGCCTACAAGGCCGGTTATGGCCGCGAACAACGCTAAATACACCGAACGCCCCTGTTGAGGAGAAAGTTTAATTAAAATATTAAACTGAGACAATGCTGACCCGGCCATAAAAGCGCCGGAAAGAATATGAGCGGCTAAAACAGGTAAATAATATTTACCTGGTAAAGCAAAAATCCAAATAAAAGGAATAATAATAAGCACCCAGCCGGAAACAATGATTACCGGTTTATTGCCTAATTTATCTGAAATAGGCCCCCATATCTTCATCATAAATAAGGTAGCAAAAGTAGCAAAAGCTCCGAAAATAGTTATAGTAGAGAAATCTATCTTTAAATTTTCAATCATAAATACCCCATAAAATGGAGCGGCAATCTGAATAGCAAACATCCAGGCTGAAACAAAAATAATTAAGGCTAGAAAATTTTTATCTTTTAAAGGCTGGAGAAACAGGGAAAAATTAAATCCGGATTCTTTTTTCTCTTTTACGGTTTCAACTTCAGGAATACCGGCTAAAAACCAAACAGCTATAAGGCCGGCTATCAGCCCTAAAACAAAAAGTATAATAAAACCCCAAGGGTTACTTTCTGAAAAACGGCTTTCCCGTATGGTAATAAATTTACCGCCTAATAAAATCGCTATCATACCGCAGGCTGAAGCAATCATATTACGCTTGCCAAAATAAGTCCCGCGAATATTTTCAGGAACTAAATCGCTCATCCAGGCAAGCCAAGCTACTCCTGATAATGAACTAAATAAGCTGGAAACAGCGATAACTATAACCAAAATCCAAACTCGTGAATCCTGTAATGTAGAAAATATCGCCAGAGGTAATATTATAATTAAAATCCAAAGGACCCGGCTGACAATTACGCAAAGAAAACAAAATATTTTCTTTTTTCCTGTTCTTTCGATAATATAAGAACCAAATATTTGAATAAGATTAGCAAACATAGGCAAGGCTGCTAAAAATCCTATTTGCTGAGGTTGTGCCTTTAATACTTTTAAAGCAAAACCCATAAGAAAAATTCCTCCGGCTAAAGAACCCATAATCGCTGATAACGCGCCGTCAATAATAGAAAAATTAAGAGCTTTATCTCGCATTCCTTTTTCCATTATTCCTCCAAAGCATTAGTATTCTTGCCGGATATTAACATTACAGTAATTCTTTTTTTCTTTCAATAAATCTCTGACGATAAATCATAAAGGCGGTTTTTCCTGAATGTTCCATTATCTCATGGTTAGAATGAGCGCTGACTACCATTGATATTATCGGTAAAGCGCGCGGTATCAGTCTAACTAACAAAGCTACAGTCAAATCTTCAATATACTCCCCCAAAGCCCTTGCTCCTAAAACAGAGGTTCCTTTTTTATCCGCTTGTATGCCATCTTCCTTATTTTTAAACTGTTTTAGCTCTTCAATTTCTTTTAAAGACCTGAACTTTATTTCAGACCCGCCAATAGCTATTTCAATTACTCTTAATATTATTTCTTTTTCAATCTTATCATTAGAATCGAATGAATAACAAAAAGCAATTTCCTGAATCATATGAAAATCCTGGATAAGAATAGCCGTAAGGTCAGCCACTGCCACAGCTGCTCCGCCTAAGCCTAATACCGCGCCCTGGATAGCGGCGGCTTTTTCGTGAAATTTTATATTCTCGCTGTTACAATTATCAAGAGCTTCAAGATTACATTTTTTTAGCTCAGAAACACTATCTATCATTATCCCGTGGCCGCGGGCTCTCTTTATCAAATCTTGTTCGCTTATTGTGTGTTTAGCCGTTAAAAGTAATGTCTTAATGGTATTTTCTACTGCTGTTTCAATTTTATTAAATTTTTCCGGCCCTATTTTTTTAATAAGATAATCTACCGGTTTTGAAGTAAGATCGAGAATCTTCTTGTGAAAACCATCATGCTTTTGTTTTGCCCATTGTTCTATTTCTTCAAGGCTTTTAATCTCGTATTTATTTAATTCCATAATTAATCTCCTTAAAGATTCATAAGCAAATCCCGGCATTCTTCCGGTAAATTCAATTTTCCGCTTTTTTCTTCAACCCGTTTTACTACTATAGCCGCTATTGCTTTTATCTCTTTTTTGTGCTTAGCCTTATCCTCTTGCTTTGCTGCTTTTATCCGCGCGGATAAACTTAAAATCGTTCCGGCTTCTATCATATTTACCTCATCACAAATACGCTGGATATCCTTTCTTAAGACACTTTCCCTATCCAGATTTTCTAAAGCTTTAGCGCAAGGGCTTTGTGAATTTATCTGATCCATACCGCTTTTAGCTTTTTCAAACAAAAAATCAGCCAGTTTATTTTTTATCGGATTCATAGCCTCCTTTTAGTATAACCTAAAGTATACTAGTATATCAGAATATCGGGGCACCAGTAGGAAGAATATCAGAAAATCAGAATATTGGGAAAAAGCCATATTAAAGGCCTGATACTCTGATATTCTGATGTCCTGCGCTCTGATAACCTGATATTCTGATATCCTCTTATTTTCTTTATTAATTTAAGATAACTCAAGGGTTATAAACATATTTAGGCTCAGCTTTGATAACTGTTTTCATTTTAGGAAATTTACTCTTAAATTTCTCCTGGATAGAAGAAATAATATCCTGAGTTTCCTGTTCATCAGCGTTTTCCTCTAAAGCAATATCAAAAACTACATTACATTTATCCTGGTTACAGCCGATTATTCTTAATTCGTGAAAAGAATGGACCCGTTTATCTTGAGCAATAATTTCTCCAATGGCTTTAGCAATTATCCCATATTGAGGATGATCTTTATTCACCGGATCAATATGAACGACAACCACCCCGCCCATTTCTTGGCTAATTTCGTCTTCTACTTCCTCAGACAACGTATGAAGTTTAGATACATCTTCTTTATCTGATACTTCTATATGTAAAGAAATAATGCTGGTCTGGCCATATCTATGAAAAATAATGTCGTGAACTCCTGAAACTCCCTGATGATTCTTAGCAATTGCTTCTATCCTTTTTAATGTTTCCTTAGAAACAGCTTCACCCAGCAAAGGATTTATAGCTTCTTTAGCAATTTCATAAGCAGAGTAAAATATTATCAAAGAAACAAAAACACCCATAATACCGTCTACGCGGTTAAAGCCAAAACGCGAGGCAATCAAAGCAATAACAACCAAGGCTGTAGCAATAACATCACTTCTATGATGAAGAGCATCAGCCTTAAGCGCTTTAGAATCAATCATATCTCCCAACAAATAAGAAAAACGAGCCATAAGCTCTTTTATTAATATTGTTCCAACAATAACTAAAATTACGCCTAATGAAGCTGTAGCAGACTGCGGGTTAAGAACACTATGGACTGATTTTTCCAAAAGTTCAACGCCGGCAATAAAAAGCAATACTGAAACTATAAGCGTAGCTATTGACTCCATCCGGCCGTGGCCAAAAGGATGCTCTTTGTCCGATGGTTTTTTAGCCATTTTAAAGCCGACTATAACTACAGCTGAAGTAACAGAATCAGCTAAAGTATGAACAGCATCGGCAATTAAAGAAACACTGTTAATCGCCAGGCCGGTTACTATTTTAACGCCAAATAACACAACGTTAACGACTATACTGACCCAACCCTCAAGCGATCCGTATCTCGACCTCACCTTCAAATCATTAATCTTTTGATAGTCTTTAATAAATTTTGTTACTATCCATTGAGTTAATTTTCGCATTCCTTATCTCCATTTAAAATTTCAGATACTTTGCTATTTCTTGTCATTCTCCGCGAAAACGGAGAATCCATAAAGTCAGTAAAATCAACACATCTGGATTGCCCGAACGAGTCGGACAATGACAAAGCGGGTATTATGACACAGATTCGAAAGCAGGAATCCATTCTATCTATAAATTCTTCCTGATATCCTTCTTACTGATATTCTGATTCTCTGATACCCTTTCTATAATCTTATAAAACTTTTGATACTACCTAAAATTTATGTGTGGATAAATATTTAAAGGCTGAGAGAGATGCTTTAGCGCCTTCGCCGCAGGCAATTATGATTTGTTTTTCAGGAACATTAGTAACATCGCCGGCGGCGAAAATCCCTTCAACATTAGTTTTATTGTAACAATCAACTGTTATTTCCTGCTGTTTATCGCGTTCTAAAATTTTAGCAAACTCAGAATTAGGAATTAGCCCAATTTCTATAAATAAGCCTTCTATATCTAAGTTATATACCTTAGCTTGTTTTTCTACTTCTATTCCTTTTACGAAGATGTCTCCATAAATTTTTTTTACTTGAGAATTATTCCAAATTTCTAAGTTAGAAGCATCTTTAACCTTATCAATCATAACAGGGTCACCTGTGAACTGAGAAGCCGTATTAATAATATAAACTTTGGGCGCGATTCTAACCATCTGCAAAGCCGCGTCTAAAGCAGAATTCCCTCCGCCGATAATAGCAACGTTCTTTCCCTTAAATACCGGGCCGTCACAAGTAGCGCAATAGGTTACTCCTTTATTCCTATATTTTTTTTCTCCTTCAACATTTAATTCTCGAGAACGTTTGCCTGTAGCAATAACTAAAGTTTTTGACCAATACTCTTGTTTGTCAGTAACTACTTTTATCAAATTATCAATTTTAATAATATCTTTTATCCTCTCAGGCATATTCAATTGTATGCTGAAAGAATTCATATGCTCTTGAAATTTTAAAGCAAGTTCCGGCCCGCTAATAAACTGATAACCGGTATAATTTTCTATGTCACCGCTTAAAGCAGCCTGTCCGCCAACATCAAGAGTAATTACCAAAAAATTTAACTTTTTTCTTGCCGCGTATACTGAAGCGGTTATTCCGGCAGGCCCGGCTCCTAAAATTATTAAATCATACTCTTTATTCATTTACTTTGCTAAAAAAGAATCTATTTTAGACTTATCAAATCCCACAATCACTTCACTGTTAATAACAATAACCGGAACCCCCATTTGCCCTGAAACCTTTATCATCTCCTCTCTGTAAGCTGGGTTTACAGAAACGTCTGCATTTTGATAAGTTACTCCTTTAGAAGAAAGATAATCTTTAGCCATCTTACAGTAAGGGCAAGTTGGCGTGGAATAAACTTTTATATCCATTTTATCCCTCCTTTAAATATCTCTATATTTTTAATTATTCAACCGTTTCCTTATTAATTCTTATTATACCAGAAAACTCTTCTAAAAATACCTCTAAAAAATAAAATAAAAAAACCTACGGGGTTTGTATTCGGACAATCCCCGTAGGTTTATTCCCGGTAAATTTTTAAAAGTAATTTTCTAAAAAGTTTGCCCTAAAAATCCTTAAAAAACAAAGCCAAAACAACGCGGCCGCTGTCCCTATTTTGTTCCCATTTTATTACCAAAGCATTATGAATTCTTGTCCACCTAAACTATTTGGTGTTCCTCCATCTATAGTAATCGTAAAACCAACACTCTGTGGAGGTATAAAAAACATTAAATCATTAACATCGTCGTAGTAAACTGTATTGCTGGTATCAAAAGTAAATGCTACTATAATATCGTGAGGATCAGTCAAAGGCTCTGACAACGGTATCGCGAGAGAAGTTCCAAGATCATTAGCTCTTTGAATCCAAATAGAGCCGTCATTACGCGCGTTAGCGCCGCTAGCCGCGCCAAGCTCAAGGGTGCACCAAACAGTTCCAGCAGAAGGAGGTGTAGGAGCGCTAGTAGTATATGTAGTAGGCACTCCTTCAATAAAGTTAACATTTGGTAATCCATTAGGATTATCTAACGACCACAAAGCTGTGCTATAGCCATTTAGCGAAGTACCTCGTATAGTTAATTGGCCGCCCTCTTGAGTATATCTGCTCCCTACCTTTCCGGCAAATTTTATTACATTTGAGATAACAATCCTAAAGTTGACATAATTGCCCGCTGGAAACGCGAAATCCGAACTTATTGACCCGGCAAGCATTCCCGAGGCAGCTGGATCACATATGTTAATCATTGAATTCATAGTTCTCATCTGCTGCCATCCCAGGGTGCTTTCTTTTGCCCACAACTCTGTAAATATTATATCATACCAAGTAGCATCATCAGCTTGAACAGCGGCCCAACATACTTGAGTTGAAAACACAATAACTAAACTTATCGCGAAACTAAAATAACATTTTATTATCTTCATCCTTATCCTCTTATTCTATATCAACAAAATTATCTAAAACTCTGTTACTATCTGCCCAAAAAATTAATTAATCCCCTCTTATTATCTCAATGATTATCCCGCCGGAAGAAGCCCACTTTTCAACTTCTATTTCATATTCTCTCTCTACCCTGTCTAAAACCCTTTCACTATGGTCTGCTTTTTCCGCGGGATAAGCTCTCGGAGAAAAACCAATATTACAAATTTTCTCCTCTTCTTCACTATCTTTAGCTTCTTCTCCGCCCTTGCCCAAAGGAATACTCACTCTTCCATCTACCCTATACTCTATATCACCTTTATTATCATCGGAAATAATAAAATTAATAGCAGCAAAACTAAACGGCTTAATTTCAGTTCTGGTTTTCCAGCCTAATTTATTATCAAATTTTTTATAATCATACCAATATCCGCCGCCGTAAAGCTTTATCCAATTCATATAAGGTATAGGAAAACCAAATTCCCAATCAATCCCGTCAACAGCTTTCTCATATTCTTTGTTTACTATTTCATCTTTTATTGTTCTAGTCGGAGAAAGCCCTATATAAGTATTAAACCGGCATTCTATTAAATTAATAAAAGCTTCACCGCCAACTCCAGTACGATAATGCTGATGAAAATCCTCATAGTCAAAAAAAGTATTAAGGCCTAAAAGAATACTGTTGTCGTCGAATAACCTTCGATAGCCAAGCCCTAAATTATAAGCGCCATGATTGTTTCTATAATTAAACCTGGGCTGGATAAAAAAAGTATGCTGGTTGAAATCGTCCTGGTAAAGCGGCTGAACTGTTTCCAGATAAATAAGAGGCTCTTGTCCGGTTCCGATATCTAAACCAAAACTTACGCGTTTAAGCCACTCCGGAGTTTCACCAAAAATATCTGTATCAGATTCTTGGCTGTCTTGACTATAAGAAAATTTAGAAAAGAAAGGGTTTAAGTTAGGTAAGAAAAAAGAAAAAATTAATATAAAAACAATTTTACTTTTTCTCATTGCCTTTACAATAGCAACTATTTAGAAGCTTGTCAATAGTTTTTCAATAATTTTTAAAATATTTTTCAGATTGAAACTAAAAACCTACAAGATTTATGTTCGGACAATCCCCGTTAAAAAATAAAAACCTACGGGGTTTGTATTCGGACAATCCCCGTAGGTTTATTCCCGGTAAATTTTTAAAATTTTATTATTTCCGCGCGTATAAGCTTAACTCTATAAAAAATTTTCATATTTTCTTTTCATAAGGCCAGATCATAATTCCGCCGTCCATAACTTTAACTTTAGAAAACCCTTGGGCTTTTAAAATTAAGGCAGCTTCATACCCTCTTAAGGATATTTTACAAAAAGTTATAATTTCTTTATCTAAAGGCAGTTCTGAAAATCTATTACGCAATTGGCCTAAAGGTATTAAAATTGTATTTTCAATATGAACAGCGTCATATTCTTGTTGAGACCTCACATCAAGAAATATGAAATTATCTCCTCTATCTATTTTTGCTTTAACTTGCGCGGGGGTAATAGATTGATATACTCGGTCAAGCTTATTCCTGGCAATATTAGCGGCGGTAATAAGATTATCCATAGCCGGCGAATAAGGCGGAGCGTAACAAAGGTCAAGATTAGCAATATCATCAACAGTCATTTTAGCTGTAATAGCTACTGCCGCGGCATTAGCTCTTTTATCAACTTCTCCCGGGCCGACAACCTGAGCGCCTAATA
>JBDRIY010000001.1:0-24781 GCA_043815445.1 Candidatus Omnitrophota bacterium | reverse complement strand
TGCCTCCAGGATTTATATTTCCTCCTGCAGCAATCCCCATTCCCCCCTGAACCATAGCCCCTAAATCAGTTATAATATCCCCAAACATATTATCAGTAACAATTACATCAAACCATTCAGGATTTTTAACCATCCACATACAAGTGGCATCTACATGGGCATAATCAGTCTTAATATCAGGGTAATCTTTAGCCACTTCATAGAAAGCCCTTTCCCAAAGGTCAAAAGCATAAGTTAGAACATTGGTCTTTCCGCAAAGAGTAAGGGTTTTTCTCTTATTTCTCTTTTTGGTGTATTCAAAAGCATAACGCAGGCACCTTTCAACACCTTGACGAGTATTATAAGAAACCTGAGTTGCTACTTCATCTTGAGTCCCTTTATCTTTAAACTCACCTATCCCCTTGTAAAGGCCTTCGGTATTTTCTCTAACTACAACAAAATCTACATCTTCAGGAGTTTTATCTTTCAAAGGACAAAACCGGCTGTCATAAAGCTTCACCGGACGTAAATTTATATACTGGTCAAGCCCAAAACGCGTAGTAAGAAGAATTCCTTTCTCTAATATTCCCGGCTTAACATCAGGATGGCCAATAGCTCCTAAGTAGATTGTGTCAAAACTCTTTAGTTCTTGAAGTGCTGATTCAGGCAAGATTTCTCCTGTTTTCAAATACCTATCTCCTCCAAAATCATAATTAACTGTTTCATACTTAAAATTGAATTTAGAACCTACCGCCTCTAAAACTTTTAATCCTTCCCTTATAACTTCCGGCCCTGTGCCGTCACCAGGTATTACTGCTATTTTATATGTTTTCATATATACTCCTTTCAATGAAACTTGGACTTTTCCCGAGTAGGCCTAACGGAAAGAAAAGTCCTTAGTTGAATTGAATTCCGGCGAGCGTTGAGGGAAATCCTGAAATGATTTTCATCAACATCTTCGCGAACCGGAACGATTAATCCAATTAATTAATCCTCCCGCCTTAATAATTTCCTGCATAAAAGACGGGAACGATTCACAGGCAAATTCTTTTCCCAAGGTTGTATCTTTTATAACTCCTTTTATCAAATCAACTTCAAAATCATCATCAGATTTAATCATCTTAGTGTCTGAACATACCAAAATAGGCAAGCCTACATTTATAGCATTACGGTAAAATATTCGGGCAAAACTTTCAGCAATTACCAAGGAGATTCCACAGCCTTTAATCGCCCAAGGAGCATGCTCCCTGCTTGATCCGCAGCCAAAATTTTTATCAGCAACTATTATATCGCCTTTTTTGACTCTCTTGGAAAAATCAAGGTCAATATTTTCCATACATTTAGAACCCAAAAATACTGGATCTTGAGAATCCAAATACTTAGCCGCGATAATATCGTCGGTATTTATATCTTTGCCAAATTTATGAACTTTTCCTTTTATAATCATATCCCCTCTCGCTTCGCTCGCATTGCAAAATGAACAATTAGCAATTATCAATACAAAATGTAAAAATCATTTTAATTTTCTTTCATTTTAAATTGCTAAATGCTAATTGATAATTTTACAATTAAATCACTTCCTCAGGAGAAGTAATTCTTCCAGTAATACAGCTCGCCGCCGCTACTGCCGGGCCGCAAAGATAAACAAAACTTTTCGGCGACCCCATTCTACCGATAAAATTCCGGTTGGTAGTCGCTAAAGCGGTTTCTCCTTTATCCAAAATTCCGGTATGGCCTCCCAAACAAGGCCCGCAGGTAGGCGGAGAAACTATAAACCCTGCTTCATGAAAAATAGATAGATATTTTTTTTCTTCTGCTTGTTTATAAATATTAGGCGTTGCCGGAATAACAATCGCTCTCAGGCCTTTTTTTACTTTTTTGCCTTTTAAAATTTTGGCGGCAATTTCTAAGTCGCTGAGCCTGCCGTTAGTACAAGAGCCTATGACCACCTGAGTAAGTTTAACTTTTTTAAGTTTATCAGCGCTCTGAACATTACTAGGGAGATGCGGGCAAGCTACTTGAGGTTTTAAATTAGAGACATTTATTTTAATAATCTGACTATACTTGGCATCCAAATCACTTTTTTCAAGCTTCAAACCTTCTGCTTTAACACCGGCTTTTTTTAAATAATCGACAGTCTTTTTATCCGGCTCAATAATACCGCTTTTCCCTCCAGCTTCAATCGCCATATTACACATTGTAAATCGATCATCCATGCTTAAAGCTTTGATGACCGGGCCGCTAAACTCCATAATCTGGTATAAGGCGCCATCTACCCCTATTCTTCTAATAGTATCTAAAATCAAATCTTTTCCGCCTATCCATTTAGAGATTACACCTTCATAAACAAACTTTATAGTTTCAGGAACCCGAAACCAACACTTGCCTTCTTTCATTGCCGCGGCTAAGTCGGTTGAGCCTACCCCGCAGCTTAACGCTCCCAAGGCTCCGTAAGTACAAGTATGAGAATCCGCGCCTATTACCAAATCAAAAGGTTTAATAATACCTTGTTCCGGTAAAAAAGCGTGTTCAACTCCGCATTTATCAATATCGTAAAAATGTTTTATCTTAAATTTCGCGGCAAACTCTTTTAAAAGCTTTACGTTATTAGCTGCTTTTAAATCTCTTGCCGGAGTAAAATGATCACAAACAAATCCTATTTTTTTAGTGTTGAATACTGTTTTAAAGCCAGCTTTGTTAAACTCTTTAACTGCTAAAGGCGCGGTTATATCATTACCGAAACAAAAGTCTAATTTCGCATAGATAAAATCTTCCAATTTCTTAGATTCAGAATGTTTAAGTAAAATTTTTTTAGCTAAAGTTAATCCCATAGTCCTCGATACTCGATACTCGATTCTAGATACTCGTAAAGAATAAATTTTGTAATTCTTGCATACTCTTCTTCTCCCCACGAGAATCGAGCATCGTGCATCGAGTATCTAGAGCTTATTTAAATTCTTTAACTAGAAGTGTAGCGTTATGGCCTCCAAACCCTAAAGAATTTGACATTACTACTCGAGCATCAAATTCCTTTGCCTTATTAGGCGTATAGTTCAAATCACATTCAGGGTCATGATTCTCATAATTTATTGTAGGGGGTATACGCTTATCCTTAAGCACCAGGCAAGAAGCAATAAATTCGATTGATCCAGCCGCGCCCAATGTATGGCCGGTCATTGATTTTGTAGAGCTTATAAAAACTTTCTTGGCATATTCGCCAAAAGTATTTTTTATTGCTTTAGTTTCTATTTTATCATTTAAACTAGTGCTTGTTCCATGAGCATTAATATATATATTCTCGCTTGGATCAACTCCAGCTTCTTCTAAAGCAAGAACCATGGCTCTTGCTGCTGACAAACCCTGTGGGTCAGGCGCGGTAATATGGTAAGCATCACAAGTTGCTCCATATCCTGCTAGTTCTCCATAAATGAAAGCACCTCTTTTTTTAGCATGTTCAAGCTCTTCAAGAATAACGATACCCGCGCCCTCAGCTATAACAAAACCGTCTCTCTCTAAATCAAAAGGCCGGCTTGCCCGCTGAGGGTCATTATTTCTTCTTGAAAGCGCCTTTAAAGCGCAAAAGCCTCCAACTCCTAAACGGCATACACAAGCTTCAGTCCCTCCGCAAACCATCACAGTAGCTTTTTCCTGGATTATAGACCTATAAGCTTCTCCAATAGCGTGAGCGCCTGAAGCACAAGCAGTAACCGTACAAAAGTTAACTCCTTTTAAATTATTCCTCATCGCGACATGGCCAGCGGCCTCATTAGTAATAAGCATAGGAATCATAAAAGGAGAAAGTTTTTTGGGCCCCTTGCTTAAAAGAGTAATACATTCTTTTTCAACCGTCTCAAGACTTCCCACGCCTGAACCTATAATTACTCCTATTTCATAAGGGTCAATTTGTTCTAAATTCAAACCGCTTTCCTCTAAGGCTTCTTGAGCGGCTTTAAGGGAAAACTGAACAAACCGAGGAATTCTTTTTAAATCTTTAGTAGAAAGAAAAGAAAGAGGGTCAAAGCCCTTCACCTCACCGGCAATCCGAGAATCAAAGTCTTTAGCGTCAAATTGAGTAATTTTTCCTACACCGCTTTTGCCATTAAGCAAAGAATCCCAAAAAGGAACTTTGCCTATTCCCACAGGAGAAATCACTCCGCATCCGGTAACTACTACACGTTTCATTTTCAAAAACACCTTACTATCATTCTGTAATTCTTAATCATTTCTATGCTTCCCTATACTCTCAGAAAATTACTTTTATTTCTTATTTACTTTGCTTTCAATATACCTTACAGACTCCCCTACTGTTGTAATCTTCTCCGCGTCTTCATCAGGAATTTCCACTCCAAACTCTTCTTCTAAAGCCATAACTACTTCTACTGTATCTAGAGAATCCGCTCCTAAATCATCGATAAATGAACTCTCAGGTTTAATCTCCTCTTTTTTTACCCCTAACTGTTCTGAAATAATCTCCTTAACTTTTTCTTCAACATTCATCTTTACCTCCTCAATGGCCCCGACGTTACGTCGGGAGAATTAAACCCCGTGATAGCAAAACAATTTTACGGGGCACATATTATTGTCTGCCTAAATCATTCCCCCATCAACTACTAAAACCTGTCCGGTTATATAATCAGCTTCTTGTGATGCTAAGAACAAGGCTGAATTTGACACATCCGAAGGAGCGCCTAATCTATTTAAAGGTATTCTCTTAAGCATCTCTTCCTTTATCTTGTCTGACAAAACATCAGTCATTTTTGTTTGAATATATCCGGGCGCTACAGCATTAACTGATATGTTCCTTGAACCTAATTCCTTAGCAAGAGTTTTAGTCAAACCTATCAATCCAGCTTTAGACGCTGAATAATTTGCCTGGCCGGAGTTACCAACAATCCCTATGATTGAAGAAATGTTGACAATCTTTCCTTTGCGCTGTTTTACCATATATTTCGCGCAAGTTTTAGAACAAAGAAACGCCCCTTTTAGATTCACTGCTAAAACCTTATCCCAATCATTTTCAGAGAGCCGTAACACTAAATTGTCCTTTGTTATGCCGGCATTGTTAACCAATATATCAATCTTTAAAAACTTGTCAATAATTTTGTTTATAACTTCTTCAACTTGTTTGCCGATAGTAACATCAACTACGTAATAATAACACTGTGAATGCGCGCTTATTTCTTTCTGAGCGCTTATAAGCGCTTCTTCATTCAAATCAAAAATAATAACCGTGGCTTTTTCTTTCGCGAAATCAAGAGCAATTTGTTTCCCTATGCCTTGAGCCGCTCCTGTGACTAAGGCTATCTTTTCTTGGAATCTCATAGTTATCTCCTGTAATAGACAATGTTATGGGTAACATCAGGGACAGTATCACGGACAGGCCGCGGCCTGTCCCTACCCTAGTATATCTTCTTTTTTCTCTATATTGACAACTTTAAGCTGAGGGTTTATTTTTCTTATTAAACCCCTCAATGTTTTTGAAGGCCCAACTTCAAAAAATAAATCTACTCCCTTAGCAGCCATAAACTCCACGCAATCATTCCATAAAACAGGAGAAACCAATTGCTGGATAAGATTATTTTTAATCTCTTCACTTTTTACATGAGCCGCAGCAGTAAAATTACTCACAATAGGTATTTTAGCATCCTCAAATTCTATCTCTTCAATAACTTTTTTAAGGCGCTCTTTTGCCGGTTCCATAAAAAATGAGTGAAACCCTCCGCTTACCTCAAGCTCTATTACTTTCGCGCCGCAAGCTTCAAAAAGCCCGCGAATTTCTTCTCTATTACCTCGGGCTAAAGAAATAACTATTTGTTTAGGTGAATTTATATTCGCTATATAAAAATTACCTTGTTTAGCTTTTTCCTCAACTATATCTCTGTCTACCCCTAAAACCGCGAACATAGTAGAAGAACCGGTTCGCGAAGCTTTTTGCATTGCTTGGGCCCTTTCTTTAACCAAAGTGACAAGCCCTTCCAAATTAACAACTTCAGCCGCGTATAAACAGCTATATTCCCCCAGGCTTAAGCCCGCTAAATAATCTACTTTTATATTTTTAGTTTTAAAAGCTTCATAAGCCGCTAAGCTAACAGTTAAAATAGCTAATTGCTGAATCAAAGTATCTTTGAGCTCAGCTTCCTCAGCTTTAAAGCACTTTTTTGACAATTCATATCCTAGAATACTATTCACCGAAGAAAAAATATTCCCAGCCGCGGAAAAACCGTCATAAAGGCTTTTTCCCATCCCCGTGTATTGAGATCCCTGACCAGGAAAAATTACTGCTTTCATCTCTATATGCTCTATGCGCTATGCTCTATGCATTTCAAACCCATTTAATCGCGCAGCTGCCCCAGACTAATCCTCCGCCAAAAGCATCAAGAACTATGACATCGTCCTTCTTAAACCTACCCTCTTCCCAAGCTTCGCATAAAGCTACCGCGCTTGAAGCTGAAGACATATTGCCGTAACGAGCAATATTAAGGTAAACTTTTTCAGAAGAAAGGCATAGGCGTTTGCCTACCGCGTTTATTATTCTTATATTTGCCTGATGAGGAATTAATAAATCTATGTCCGAAATTTTTAGCTCAGCTTCAGCTACGGCTTTTCTTGCCGCTTGCACCATAACCCTGACAGCTATACGGAAAAGCTCATTTCCTTTCATTTTGACATAATGAAGCCCTTTTTTAATTGTTTCCGGAGAAGCCGGATATTTTGAGCCGCCTCCGGGCAAAATCAAAATATCAGCCTGAGAACCGTCCGCCCCTAAATAAGCGCTTAAAATTCCTGAAGTTTGGCTTGCTGTTAAAATAGCCGCCCCTGCTCCATCACCAAAAAGAACACAGGTAGAACGGTCGTTCCAGTCAGTTATAGAAGAAAGTACTTCACTGCCTACTACTAATATATTCTTATACAAACCGCCTTTTATGAATTGCCATCCCGCGGCAAGCCCGTAAACAAACCCGGCACAAGCCGCGGAAATATCAAAACAAGCTGCTTGATACGCTTTTAAGCTATTTTGAAGATAGCAAGCTGTTGAAGGAAATCTGGTATCCGGAGTAATAGTGGCGACTATTATTAGATCAAGGTCTTTAGCTTTTAAACCCGCGTTTTTCAAAGCATCCTGAGAGGCTTTAAGGGCTAAAAATGAAGCTGTTTCACCTTTTTCAGCAATCCTTCTTTCCTTTATGCCGGTGCGAGTCCTAATCCACTCATCAGAAGTATCAACTGTTTTTTCTAAATCTAAGTTCGTAAGAACTTTAGGCGGTAAGTATTTGCCTAATCCTACTATCTTGGCAGATCTCATTAACTCTCCTGTTAATTTCGGCTGTTAAATCTCTGCTTAATTCGCGTACGGCTACTTTAATGGCATTCTTGACCGCTAAACTGTTTGAACGGCCATGGCCGATAATTACAATTCCATCTACCCCTAAAAGAGGCGCTCCTCCATGTTCAGCATAATCCATTCTTTTTTTAAATTTTCTAAGATTATTCTTACTCAATAATAATCCTAATTTACCCACAAACCCTTCTTGCATGGTATCTATAAGAAACTTACCCATAGTCTCAACACAGCCTTCAGTAACTTTTAAAGCAATATTACCGACAAAGCCATCACAAACTATACAATCACACTTACCTGAATAAAGTTCTCTTGCCTCTAAATTTCCAGTAAAATTTAAAGGCGACGCGGAAAAAAGGCCATGGACTTTTTTAAGGAGCCCTAATCCTTTTGAAGCTTCTTCCCCAATATTAAGAAGCCCTACTGTAGGATTTTTCTTGCCTAAAACTACGTTATAATAAACAGAAGCCATTATTCCATATTGAAAGAGCTGCATAGGCTTACAGTCAATATTAGCTCCCACATCAATAACTAAAGATACACTTTTTCTGGTAGGCACTAATAAAGATATTCCCGGGCGTTCTACTCCTTCAATAAGGCCTAAACATAAGGTTGAAGCGCAAACAACCGCCCCAGTATTACCGCAAGACACAAAAGCATCTATTTTCTTTTCTTTTAAAAGCTTCGCTCCTATCACGATAGAAGAGTTTCTTTTTCTACGCACTGAAAAAACCGGAGGCTCGGCCATTTCTATCTTCTCAGGAGCATTAATAATAACCCAATCAGCGGGAGATTCATTACACGATATAAGCTGGCTTTCTATTTCTTTTTTTACTCCAATCAGAACAATCTCATCTTCCAATTCTTTTCTTGCCTCTAAAGCTCCTTTAATAATTTCTAAAGGAGCATAATCTCCCCCGGATATATCTATACCTATCTTATACTTCATCTTCCTTTCTTCTTTTTTTTCTCTTTTAATTCAATTTTTATCACTTCCTTATCTCTGTAATACCCGCAGAAAGGGCAAACCATATGAGCAGGTTTGGATCGTTTGCATTGTTTACATTCTACAAGCAAAGGCATGGTAAGTTTCTGATGCGTTCTTCTTTTTCTGCCGCGCGCTTTCGAATGTTTTCTTTTTGGATTAGCCATTATGTCCTCCTTAAGCGATGCTCGATGTTAGATATTAGATTCTTGACTTTTTACGTGTATCAAGCATCTGTATTATTTACATTTACAACTTTCACTATTCAAATTTGCGCCGCATCCAGCGCATATTCCTTTACAATCCGAACAGCATAAAACTTTCATGGGAAAATCAAGAAGAATTTCTTCTCTTATATCACTATCAATGTGAAGATAATCTTTTAATTTATTAATAATATAGCTTTTTTCAAAATTCCTTTCTGTAGTTTGACTAATCCGGCATAAACACCGCGAACAAGTAATCTCTCTACAGATAGTTATGCTTGCTTCAGCAAAAATTTCTCCGTCAGCTTTTCTAAATTTACAATCAAGATGTATATTATTCACAAATTTAACATCTTGACTGTCCATTTCCCAGCTTTCAGCCGGAATATCCTCACTAACCTTTAATATATCGTTCCCGATACTTTCAACCGATACTTTCATCCTTTAAAACGCTATATGCTATGCTGGCGCGCGATTATTTGTTTTCTTTTTTAACTCTTTTAAAACCACCTGAGGCAAAAACTTTTTTAAATCCGCTCCTAAAGAAGCTGCTTCTTTTATAAGACGCGAAGATATAAAAGAATATTGAGGATGAGGCATAAGAAAAATAGTTTCAACAGACGGAGCGATATTGCGATTGGTTAAAGCCATTTGAAACTCATATTCAAAGTCGGAAATCATTCGTACCCCTCTCACCATAACTTTAGCTTCTTTTTTACGGGCAAAATCTACAATAAGGCCGTCAAACCCTTCCACAGAAACTCCCTTTATGTTTTTTACCGCTTGCTGAACCATAAAAAACCTTTCCTGGTAAGAAAAAAAAGTATTTTTTGAAGGAGTTTTTACCACTGAAACAATTACTTTTGTCCAAATAGATGAAGCTCTTTCGATGATATCTATGTGGCCATTAGTTATAGGGTCAAATGTTCCGGGACAAATAGCAATTTTCATTTTTTTCTATATATTAATAGCAGAGTTTGACCGTATTTTTTATGGACAATAAGGGAAAATTTGCCGCAATCTTCAAAAAAATCATCCTTCCAGTAGCAAAAAGCTACAATATATCCGGAAGGAGTTAATATATCATACTCCTCTAAAGCTTGCAAGGTTTTTCTAAGCATCTGAGAACTATAAGGGGGGTCCAAAAACACAATATCAAAATATTTTCTATAGGTAAAAAAGTCTTTAACCGCTGAAAGACTGTCCTTTAAATGAACCTCGGATTTAGAATCAATACCCAGAAAAGTGATATTCTTCTGAAGGACTCTTAATCCCCTTTTGCTAGAATCTACAAAAGTTGACCCGCAAGCTCCCTGAGAAAGAGCCTCAATACCCAGAGAGCCTGACCCGGCAAAAAGGTCAAGAACATTTCTACCTTCAACTTCACCCCTAAAAATATCAAAGCAAGCCTTTCTCACCATTACCGATACCGGCCTGATATCCTTAGGAGCTTCAATATTTCGGCCTTTAAATTTTCCACCTATAATTTTCATAATAATATAAATTTTTAAATTCGAAGCATGAAATAAACTAAAAAAATTCGAAATCCGAAATGGTTCGATAGGCTCACCATCCTGAGCGTAGTCGAAGGGCAAATCCGAATGACCGAAATTCTAATGACAAAAACAATATTCTTCGTTTCGAAAATTCGAATTTCGAATTTGTTTCGAATTTCGGATTTCGTGCTTCGGATTTAATGTTATTCGGATTTTATTTTAAATATTTAGATATTCTCTTATACACCTATGTTGAGGTTTTTCCAAGCTAGGGTCGCTTTTTACTACCTGATAGGCAAAAAAACGGGCTTGTTTTAATATTTCTAAATCCCTTAAGGGGTTAGCTAATTTTAAATCCGGCAAGCCATGCTGAATATTGCCGAAAAAATCACCCGGGCCTCTTAATTTAAGGTCTTCTTCGGCAATTTTAAACCCGCAAGACTGTTTAGAAATTACCTTAAGCCTATCTTCGGCGCTCTGGGAAAGTTTATCTTTACTTATAAGAATAAAATGCGGCTCATGATTTGAACGCTGAATTCTTCCCCTTAGCTGATGAAGCTGAGCTAAACCAAACCGTTCAGGATTTTCTACTATCATAACCGCGGCATTTTCAATATTCACTCCCACTTCTATCACAGTAGTCGAAACTAAAATATTTATTTTATTCTCTCTAAAGTCTTTTATTACCTTTATTTTTTCCGCGTTCTTCATTTTACCATGAAAAACCCCTATAGAAAGAGGGGCGAGCTTTTGAGAAATTTTTTCATACATAACCTTCAATGACTTTAATTCTTCGTCCTTGCTCTCTTCAATAACCGGATAAATAATATAAGCCTGCCTGCCCTGTTGAACCTTTTCCTCCAAAAAATTATAAACCCACTCTCTTTTTTCTTCCTTTACCCAAGTTGTTATTGCCGGTACTCTTTGCTTGGGCATTTCTTTTATCACTGAAAGGTCTAAATCACCGTATAAAGAAAGAGCCAAGCTCCTGGGAATAGGGGTCGCGCTCATAACTAAAAAATGCGGAGCAACTAAGCCTTTTTGAGGAAGTAGAGAGCGTTGAGCAACACCAAATTTATGCTGTTCGTCTATCACAGCTAACCCTAATTTTTTAAATTTGATATCTTCTTGTATTAACGAATGAGTGCCTATAATTATTTTTATTTTTCCTTGTTTTAAATCTTTATAAATACTAAGCGCGGCGGTTTTGGCCAAAGAAGATGTAACAACCTTTATCGATTTCTCTTTAAGTATCTTATCTAAAGTTTCCTTATGCTGATAAGCCAGCACCTCCGTAGGAACCATTAAAGCCGCCTGAAAACCAGCCTGGACGCAGGCAGCTATGGCAAAAACAGCCACAACAGTTTTACCACAGCCAACATCCCCCTGTAAAAGCCTATGCATAGGAAAAGGTTTAGCTAAATCATCTAAAATTTGCGCTATAACTTCTTCCTGGGAAGAAGTTAGCTTAAACAAAAGCCTTTTCTTTATTTTATCTAACTTACTTTTATCTACTTTTAATTCCGGCCCTTTTTGGCTTCGATGCTTTGCTTTTCTTAAATACACCAATATCTGAGAAAGAAATAATTCTTCAAAAATAAACCTTTCTCTTGCCCGTGACACCCCTTCCCAAGAGCCGGGAAAATGCATCTCCTCAAAACTCCGGACGATATTAAAAAAATCTTTCTGTTTTCTTATATGAAAAGGCAAAGGATCTTTACAGCTGGAATGACATTCCCTAAGGGCGGAAAAAACAGTTTTTCTCATAAACCTTTGATTGATAACCGCGGGCAGGCGCCAAATGCCTATTATTCTATTTAAATTTAAAGAATCGCTCTCTTCTTCCTGAACAATCTCATATTCAGGAGCAATTATTTGAAGTTTATCCTTATAAAAAGAAGGCTTGCCGCAAACTATTAGTTTTAGCCCTACCTTTATAGAATCAGCAAGATATCCCTGATTAAACCAGCCGCATTTTATTGTTCCTGTGCCGTCATCTAAAACAACCTCAAAAATATCTCTTATTTTCTTAGAACGTAAGAAATAAGGCATTTTTTTCAAATTTCTTACCTTTACTTGGCCCTGAAACACACAAAACTCTCCGGCCTTGATATCTCTTATCTTTTTAAAATTCCTGCGGTCTTCGTAGCGAAAAGGGAAATAGCGCAAAAGCTCTTTCAAAGTATAAACTCCTGCCTTGTTAAAAACCTCCTCCTTCCGAGGCCCCACTCCCTTTAAATAACGAATAGGATAATCTTTCATAAATCCTCGATACTCGATGCTCGATGCTCGATCCTTGATACTCGATATTTGTTTCTCGTTTTCTACGAGTATCGAGTATCTAGGATCGAGTATATAGATAATCCTCAATAATTTCTCTATGATCAAAGGCAATCTTTTCTGGTAAATTATCTAATTTAAAAACTTTAGCTGATTTGGCATCTGAGTCTGCCTTAAGCTCCCCCTTACCCTGCCCGGAAAAAACAACCGAAACAGTATGAAACCGCGGGTCTCTATTGGGATCAGAACAAGTTTTAAACTGCTTAAAATCTATAAAATCAAGATTAGTCTCTTCTTTAACTTCCCGAACAACCGCGCCCTCAACACTTTCTCCATAATCAACAAAACCTCCGGGAAGAGCCCAGCCAAAAGGCGGGTTGCTTCTTTCAATCAAAACAATACCTCCTTCAAACTCAATTATTCCATCCACAGTGAGAAAAGGGCCTTCGCTTACTTTTTTATTCATATAGTTAAGGTATTTTATAACATTCTTTTCGAAAATTTCAAAAGCGTCTTGAGAATACAAAACAAAAATTATTTTCTTTAAAAAAGCGTCTTGAACCTCCCTTATATATCTAAATACCTCCTGGGCCATTACCTTAGAAGCTGCCTCATAGCTAAAATTTCCTACCCCACAGCCTAAAGCGCAAAAAGCAACTGAAGAAATCTTATTATCCTGACAACATAATAAAGTATTGTAAGCGGCTTTCCTAATAATTTCTTCGTTAGTTTTAAAATCCATACCCATAGTTGAAGCGTGAATAACATACTTTACCGCGAGAGTTCCGGCAGAAGTTAAAACAACCTCGCCAACTTCAACCGGGCCTTTAGCTACAGCTTCATCTTCGATTACCTTACCGCCCTTACGCTTAATTACTCCGGCAACCCCTCCGCCCATCAAAAACTTATTATTAGCGGCGTTAACTATAGCCTCAGCATCTGCCTCAGTAATATCCCCCTGAACCACAACAATCTCTGTATTTTTTAATCTCATACTGCCTTCGGCTAATTGCCAAGAAAATAGAATTAAAGTTCACTAAATAAGCAATGCTTATTTAGTGAACTTTAATTCTTGAATGTTCAAAAATGATAATTTTATTTGCTGTATCGTAAGCTTGAGTTTTAGTAGAAATCTTTCCTAAAGCCTGCTCTTCTTTTATCTTTCTTAGAATTTTACCTATTAACGGGCCGGGTTTGAGTTTGAATTTTTTCATAATTCCATAGCCATCTACAATCTTAGGCAAAGGTTTTTTCTTTTTCTGCTCAAGATATAAATCAACTAAATTAAGCATAATTTTCTCATGCCTTTTCCTCTTTGTAATATCTGTTCCCGGGCCGCGGGTCGCCCTCCAGTCTGCTAAAGAAAGAAGTATTACTCCTGCTCCTTCTTTTTGGGTATCGCGAAAAAAACGGTAAACTGCCCGTTTGGTAGGTTTAATTTGATCAGCTAAATAACCTGGACGAAGGTGCCAAAAAACTAATTTTTTTAAAATATCTTCTTCTTTTGAAGAAAGGCGCAAAGTTTGAGCGGCTTTACCGGCTAAATCTCGGCCTATTTTTTCATGAGTATGAAAAATAGTTCTTTTTGCTAACTTTTTTTTAGCTTTGGGCTTGCCAACATCGTGTAAAAGGCAGGCTAACTTAATAATTTGAATACGCCGGCGATTCTGAGCTAATTCCTCATTAAGATAAGCCTCGATTTCTTTATTCTTTTTAAGCCGTTTATTATAAAGCAGTTCAAACTGCCTTAACGCCTCTATTGAGTGAGCCCAAACATCAAGATGATGAAAACTGCCTTGATTAACCCCTCTTGACTTATCAATATAAGGAATAATTTCATCAATAATTTTAAACTTATCCATTGCTATAACCGCTTTATAAGAATGGCCGGAGGAAAATATTTTAAACAGCTCTTCATTTATTCTTTCTTTAGAAACTTTCTTAAGCAATTTTTTAAATTTGGCCATTATTTTTAAAGTTTTATCTTCTATACGGAAATCATAGTTTACCGCGAAAGCAAACCCTCTTAAAATACGTAAGGGGTCATGGGGTATAACTTCCGGCTTTGCCAGCCGAATTAAGCCTTTATCTAAATCCTTTTTAGCGCCGCAATAGTCAATAAGCTGAGGATTCTTATCTTGAATATTAAGAGCCAGAGAATTAATAGTAAAATCTCTTAAAAATAAATCCTGTTTAAGGCTTTGAGCCCGCATAAGGGTAAAATCATAATAATAAGTTTTATTATTTTTCTTGAGAATTACCCTTAAAGTCTGCTGGCCTTCATCTAATACAATAACTTTGGAAGAAATTTTTTTGGCAAATTCTTTAGCGATCAAGCCGGCGTTTTTTTCCACACAAAAATCAAAATCAGGCTGTTCCTTACTCTTATTAAGGTAAATATCTCTTAAGAAACCTCCTACCAGCCAAATATTAAAATTATGTTTTTTAGCAATTTCGGAGATTAAAGAAAGGTGGGGAATTTTTTCTAAACAAAGGGAAAAATTCATAATCCTGACAGGCAAACATTTTTTAGGCACTATACTATTTGATTCTTTTTACTGAAAACTCCTCTTATCTCCCGCATAAACTGATTAATATCTTTAAACTGGCGGTAGACTGAAGCAAACCTAACATAAGCAACATCATCCAAATCAGATAATTTTTCCATTACTTTTTCTCCAATATGATGAGAATCAAGCTCTCGTTCAAACTTTTTCTGTAGTTCTGTTTCAATGTCGTTAGCAATTGTTTCTAATTTTTCAACGCTAATAGTTCTTTTTTCACAAGCTTTGATAAGGCCGTTAAGTACTTTTTGACGGCTAAAAGGCTCTCTTCTCCCATCCTTTTTTGCCACCATAAACGGCGTTTTTTCTACATACTCATAAGTAGTAAAACGTTTGCCGCAGCTTAAGCATTCTCTTCTTCTCCTTATAGCTGTGCCCTCAGAGGTTTCCCGAGAATCAGTAACTTTATCCGAATTATTTCCGCAATAAGGGCATTTCATAATTATTCGTCATACGTTATACGGTTGCGTAGCTGGAAACGGATAGCGTTAAACGTTGAACGTATTTTTAAACGCAACCGTCCGACGTCCAACGATTCGAGTTACGCAATTTTCGAACGATTAACGTTAGCCGTTCTTACCTTAATTCCTGCCTGCTCTAACAGCTCACCTGCCATTTTATCGGGATAATCTGAACAGACAATAACTTCTTTTATTCCGGCGTTAATAATCATTTTAGCGCAAATACTACAAGGAGTGTTAGTTATGTAAATAATACTGCCCTTGGTGGACGCGCCATGACAAGCAGCCTGTAAAATAACATTTTGTTCAGCGTGTAAACCTCGGCATATTTCATGGCGCTGGCCTGAAGGAATATTTAGCTCCTGGCGCAAACACCCTGTTTCATCGCAATGAGTAATTCCCCGAGGAGCGCCGTTATAGCCGGTAGCCAAAATCTGCTGATCTTTAACTAATACCGCTCCAACCTTTCTCCGCAAACAGCTTGACCGCTCCGAAACCAAAAAAGCCGCCTTCATAAAATACTCATCCCAACTCGGCCGCGCTATTTTTTTATTTTTATTCATTTTTATTATATTTTACAACAATTACCCCGTAGGGATTTGCTATATAGCCAAAATCAATGCTATTAATACTCTTCCTATTTTAGCCGTTTTATTTCATCCTTTATTTCTTCAATAATTTCTTTATTCGCAATTATTTTTTTATTCCCCGCGCGAGTCGAAAAAATAACAAAAACTTTACCACCATATTTTTTTTCAAAATCTTGAAAGCTGGAACTCATTCTTTCAGTAATCTTATAGTTACCAAAATTCGCATTTGCTGTTATTGGCTTTATTTGAATACCAAAAGCTTTATCACCAACTTTACCAAGATAATCAATATCGCCTGCATGGTCTAATTCAGAATCTGATTCTTCAAACTCAATATCAGGAAATATCTTTGCAAGCCCATCATTAATAACAGATTTTTCAAGCAAAAACCCATCATAAGTTCGAACAATTGTTACTTCATAAATATAATCTTTACAATCCTGCAGCGTTAAGTCTTTAAATGCGGCTGTCCACTCCGGTATAACTACTTCAGTAATTTTAGCATACAATCTTTCACCGAGTTCATCTAAAATTTCATTAGTAATTTTTACTTTCTTTTTTGTCTTTGAATATGCTTTTTCAAAATAATATTTTTCCCATTCTCCTAATGCTTTTGGCTGACATTCTCTTATCAACGCCATAACCGCATCCACTTTGTTTGGTCTTGTCAATTGATATGTATTACTCGTATAATTTAGAACTTTTTCTTTTTTACCAAAAGATTTAGCAAATTTTTTAATCTCTTGTTTACTCATGCCGATTTCTCCGACTTTCTTGTGTCCATTTTTTTACCATTATTGCGCTTCCTTTAATATTAGAAACTTCGCCTTATATTTATAATCAAACGTAGTATCAACATCAACTAAATCATTTTTTATTAAATGCGCGTTTATAAAAGTTTTATTTTGTAAATAAAGATAACAAAGCAAATTATTTTGCCTATCATACTTATCTTTGTCATACCTTAGAAAGACTTTTACCCCTTTAACTTTCTCGCTTAAAAATTGCGCAGCTTTTCCATTTTTAGCGAAATTCTGTTTAATGCCTAAAAGTCTTATCCTAAGGCCATTATTTAATTTCAATAACTCTGGGCTAATGATTTCTTGGACAGTAAAAAAATCGTTTCGCTCAACGTTGTTTTTATCAATTTTTGAGCCAAACTGTAATTTTTTAGGGTCAATTTTTTTATCAAATTTTATCGTGTCCTTAAAAATGTAAGGCAATTCTTTAATTTTTCCGGCAAAATCATACCTTACCTCCTTTTGATTTACTACTTCAAAATTACAATCTCGAAAAATATTTTGTTGCCTAAGCCCTATTTTTGATTCTATAACGGACAAAAACTCTTTGTTAATCTCATATCCGAAAGAATTTCTTGTTAAGTTTCTCGCGGCTAAGGCGGTAGTTCCACTGCCTAAAAAAGGATCCAAAACGTTATCTCCGACAAAAGTAAACATTCTTATAAGGCGCTTCGGTAATTCCTCGGGAAACATTGCTAAATGTTTACCTTGTCTCTCACCCGCAAATTGCCAATGACCGCTAAAATATTTATTCCACTCTTCTGTTGTCATTTTTGACTGGTCCCTGATTTCTCTGGAAGGCTTCGGAGAAATACCATGTTTCTTGAAAATCAGAATAAATTCATAGTCCAGTTTTAAAATACCATTTCTTGGATAAGGAAAAGACCCCATAATTGTCGCGCCGCCTGTAGTATTGCATGTAGTCACTTTCTGCCAAATGACAGCCCCCATATAATCAAATCCGATTGTTTCGCAAAATTTAATAATTTCGGTTCGAATAGGAATAATCTTATATCTTCCATAATAAACTGAACGCGCAAACTGGTCGCCGATATTAATACATAAACGACAGCCCTTATGCAAAACTCTATGGCACTCTTGCCAAACTAAATTGAGATTATTAATATAATCTTCATAGCTGTCATTAAATCCTATTTGATTTTTCGTACCATAATCTTTCAACTGCCAATATGGCGGCGAGGTTACAGCCAAATGGATACTTTCATTAGATAATTCTCCCATATTCCTTGAATCGCCAATTATTACTTTATGGTAAGTTTTCATATTATCAATCATCTCAGATTTCTTTTTTACTTCTAACGAAAAAATAACCGGCCTGAGACAACGCCGAAGGCGGCGGATTAGGCCCTGTTGATTGTAGCGAAGTTCTACTTTCTACCGCTTCCTTCCATTTTTACTCAAAAATCCTATTCTTCAAGTAAAATCAAACATTTTTAGCGCCTGATATTCGTAATTACCCTATAATAACATAAAATACGAATTTCGTATAATATAGGAATTTTGGCAAAATTAATCTATACAGGGTTATTATATATACTGTTATACTTGGCTTATCCCCAAAATCAGATATTATAATGTTACCTTTTTTATATGCGTTACATTTCGATTTCCGCGTAAAGGGGGAATCTTCCCGTAAGGTTAACTACCTTCTCTTTTAATTCATTCAGTTTATCAATGTTAGTCCTGTTTTCTAAAGCAAAATCTATAAACTCGGCGATTTTATCTATTTCAGGCTCTTTCATTCCTCTGGTGGTAATTGCCGGGGTTCCTATGCGGATACCGCTGGTTACTACCGGCGGCGCCGGGTCATAAGGAATAAGGTTTTTGTTAACCGTAATATTTACTTCGCTTAAAATCGCGGAAGTATCTTTTCCACTCATATTTTTGGCTCTTAAATCTACCAAAAAAAGATGGTTGTCTGTTCCGCCGCTTACTATTCTGTAGCCTTTATCCTGTATTGCTTTAGCAAAATAAGCTGAATTAACAACAACTTGTTTTTGATAAGTTTTAAACTCTTCTTTTAAGGCTAAACCGAAAGCTATAGCTTTAGCGGCGATAACGTGCATAAGCGGGCCGCCTTGAATTCCCGGAAAAACTGCTGTATTGATTTTTTTTCCGAACTCATTTTTAGCTAAAATAAATCCGCCTCTTGGCCCGCGCAAAGTCTTATGAGTTGTAGAAGTTACAAAATCGGCATGCTCACAAGGATTAGGATGAACTCCGGCCGCCACTAAACCGGCAAAATGAGCCATATCCGTTAAAAGATAAGCGCCTACTTTATCAGCGATTTCTTTAAAACGCTTAGTGTCGATTATCCGCGGATAAGCGCTGGCTCCGGCAATTATCATTTTCGGCTTATGTTTTAAAGCTAAACTCTCTATTTCATTAAAATCTATCTGCTCAGTTTCTTTATTAACTCCATAAGCAATTATATTATAAAATTTACCGCTGAAATTTAAAGGATGCCCATGTGAAAGATGGCCTCCGCAAGCTAAATCCATAGCTAAAACAGTATCACCAGTTTTTAAAACTGCCATCATTACTGCCATATTAGCCTGCGTTCCTGAATGAGGCTGAACATTAGCGTATTGGGCCCCAAATATTTTTTTTACCCTTTCCCTGGCCAGTTCTTCAACTTCATCAACATATTCACATCCCCCATACCAGCGAGCCTTAGGGTAGCCTTCAGCATACTTATTAGTTAAAACTGTCCCCTGAGCCTGCAGGACTGCCAGAGGCGCGAAATTCTCGCTGGCGATAAGCTCAAGGTGTTCTCTCTGTCTCTTAAACTCTTTTTTTATGCTTTCATAAACTTGCGCGTCAACACGGCCCAATTCTTCAAACATATTTTCAGCTCCTCTCTTTTTCTTCTATCTCCTGTATTTTCTTCAATCTGCGTAAATGCCTGCCTGCTTCAAACTCTTCCTTAAGCCATCGGGAAACTATTTTTTTAGCATATTCAGCCTTAAAAAGATAAGAAGGTAAGACTAAAACGTTACTATCATTATGCCTTCTAGACATATAAGCGCTCTTTAAATTATAAGCTAAAGCCGCTCTTATTCCTCGGACTTTGTTAGCAACAATACAGCTTCCTTCGCCGGTATAACATATAACAATAGCCCTTTCAGCCTCTTTATTTTTAACAGCCAAAGCCGCGGGATAAATATAATCAGGGTAATCACAGGGATCCTTAGAATAAGTTCCAAAATCAACTATATCATAGCCTTTAGTTTTTAAATAATCCTCAAGAAAATTCTTCAACTTAACCCCCCGATGATCACTAGCAACCGCGATCTTCATTATCTTATCTCCCTTTCTTAAATATTATTTTTTAAGTATCTCTCCACGAGTATCTAGCATCTAGAATCGAGTATCAAGAATTATATCCAATCCTTCAACTCCAAAACCGCCTTTCTAATGAGAGTATAGGCTGTTTCGTGAGAAGTTAAATCTTCACTCATAGATTCAATATCCTGTTCCGAATCTGAGAAAAGAAACTTCTTCAAAGTAAATACTCTTCCCTCAGCTGTCTGCTCTAATTTTAAAATACGCTCGCTTTGAGAATCGTTCATAGTAAAAATCAAATCTGAAGAAAGAACATCAAGTTTGCTTAAGGCTTTAGCGAGAGAACCGCTTAAATCCAAATCTTCCTTTTCCTTTAAAATACTTACCATTCTTTCATCTGTTCCTGTTCTCTCAGAAACAGAAATTCCTCTTGAAATTATCTCATATCTAATATCAAAATGAACTCTCTCCATACTCAAATATTTTTCCAAAAGAAACCTGGCTATAGGCGAACAAAAACTGCCGTTATCGCAGATAAAAAGAATTCTTTTTCTAACAAAAGAAGAAACAACTTCTTTCTCGCTTATCACACCTTCTCTTACTATTTTAAACGGATTATAAGTCAAATCCACTATAGTAGACGGCTGGGAATGAGCGTTTACTCCGCTATCCACAAGCAAATCAACTTTGCCGTCAAAAACTTTTTCCACTTCAAGCGCGGATACTGCTTCTTTTTCGCCGCTTATATTCGCTGAAGGAAGATAAACCGCTAAATTCAGCTCTTTTAAAATCTCATTAGCTACAATGTGAGAAGGAACTCTTATCCCTATTTTTTGATTTTTCGGAGTATAGTAGATGATAGTTAGCGGCCCGGGCCAAAATTTTTCTATCAGCCTATGGCCAAAAGGCGTAAGCGTTAAAAAATAATTATCAATAGAATTCTGAGCCTGGCTCAAAGCAATAGCAAAAGGCTTATCTTGAGGCCTTTTTTTCACCGCGTAAAGCCTACTTACCGCGTCTCTTTTGTCAGCGCGGCAGCCTATCCCATACACAGTTTCAGTAGGAAAAGCCGCTAATTTACCTTGACGAAGAAAATCAGCTGTTTTTTTAATTAGCGAGTAATCGATATTATTAGGATCGATAAAGATTTTTTCCATTATCTAAATTTGTCTTTTAAAGTTTTTAATTTAGGAAGATATTCCTTATCTTTTAAGGATAGTATTTCTAAAGAAAATATGAGCGCGTTTATAAAGGCGCTCTTGCCTAAACCGCTACAAACTAAACCTAAGCCTGAAGGCGTGCTGACAATAGAAAGAAGCGCGTCCATTCCATTAAGTACTCCGCCCTTTAAACCCACGCCTATAACCGGAATATTTACGTAAGAGGCAATAAACCCGGGAAGAGCCGCTGCCTTGCCGGCACAGCCGATAACAACTTCAACACCTTGGCTTTCCATTTCCTGACAAAGCTTTCTCAGCTTTTCAGGATTTCTATGCGCGGAAATAATCTCCAGCCTATAACCAATGCTTAACTCATCGAGAAGTTTTATACCCTCTTCTAAGATAAGCAAATCATTCTTACTCCCTAAAATAACAGCAATTTTTTTATTCATTCCCTGCCTCCAATAATTTATGAAATATCAATCTACTCTTCTGGCGCGAGAACCAAACAAAGCCACCTTTTGACAGTTAATTTTCCTAAGAGAATCCTTTATATTTTTCCGTAATGTCTGTGAAATCATATAGTTTATTATACAATAATTTTATAAAAATTTAACTATTTTATAGTAACAAATCCTAACGGGCACAGGCAGGCCTCCCTACATATTTTGTTATTTTATACTTGCCTGGGGAGTATTCAGCTCGAGTTTTAGGGCTTTGTTTCCTATATCTTTTCTATATTGCATATCATCAAAATGAATATTTTCTATAGTTTTGTATGCTTTATCCTGAGCCTCTCGAACACTGCCGCCCAAACTAACAACGTTCAAAACTCTTCCTCCGTTAGTTACAACTTTCATTTTATCTTCTTCCTTTTCCCGTCCTTCATCCTTCGTCTCTCGTCCTTCGTCCCTCGTCTCCCTAACAGTTCCGGCATGAAAAATAAAAATATCTTTTAAATCTTTAATTTTATCTAAACCTTTTATTTCTTTACCTTTTTTGTAACTGCTGGGATACCCGCCTGAGGCTAAAACAACACAGAGACAAAGTCTTTCATCCCATTCTAATTTTGCTCTCCTAAGTTTTCCTTCTACAACCTTAAGCATAATATCGGCTAAATCACTTTTTAGCTTAGGTAAAATTGCCTGAATCTCAGGGTCTCCAAACCGAACGTTAAACTCCAGCACATAAGGCCTGCCGTCTTTTATCATTAACCCCGCATAAAGTATACCTTTGTAAATTTTACCTTTCTTTTTTAATCCTGTTATCAAAGGAACAAAAACCTTTTTGATAATACTATCAAAACTATTCTTATCAACCAGAGGCGCTGGTGAATAAGCTCCCATACCTCCGGTATTCAGGCCTTTATCGCCATCAAGCGCTCTTTTATGGTCCTGAGACGAAACCAAAGGTAAAATTGTTTCACCATCAGTAAAAATTAAAATAGAAACTTCTTCTCCTGAAATAAATTCTTCAACAACTATCTTATTTCCGGCATCGCCAAATACTTTATCAACCATTATTAAATCTACCGCCCCAAAAGCCTGCACTTTATCTTTGCAAACGATTACTCCCTTACCGGCGGCTAAACCATCCGCCTTTATTACTATGGGTGCGCCTTTAGTTTCAATATAAGCTTTTGCTTTTTGAGGATTATCAAAAATTTCAAAATCCGCGGTAGGAATCTTGAACTCGCGCATAATATTCTTAGCAAAAGATTTACTTCCTTCTAAAAAAGCGAGCTCTTTTCTCGGGCCGAAAATCTTTAAACCTTTTTCCTCAAATCTATCAACAAGGCCTTCTACTAAAGGCACTTCAGGCCCAACCACAGTTAAATCAATTTTCTCTTTCATTACAAAATAAAGTAAAGCGCTAGTATCATTAACAGCTATATCAATATTTTGAGCAACATCCTCAGTCCCGCCATTACCCGGAGCGCAATAAACCTTATCCACCAAAGGAGACTGCGCCATTTTCCAAGCCAAACAATGCTCCCTTCCTCCTGAACCAATTATTAAAATTTTCATTATTTCTGAACTCCTTTTAAAATAATTAATAACGGGCGGACAGCCGTCCGCCCCTACACATTTTTATTCTAAGATCATTCTTTTTTTACTCTTCACGACTTTCCCTATCGTGTATGATTTATAAAACTTATTCAAATGGGTTAAAACTTTTTTCTCCATTTTTTTATCTACAACTAGAACCATCCCTATCCCCATATTAAAAACCGAATACATCTCTTTCTCACTGATTTCTCCTTTTTCCTGAATTACTCTAAAAATCTCAGGAATCTTCCAGCTTTTCTTATCAATCATCATCCCATAGCCTTGAGGCAAAACCTTAGTTACTTTATTATAGAAAGCACCTCCGGTCACATGAGCAATTCCTTTGGGATAAATAGCCCGCGATAGTAAAGACATAATTGGTTTAACGTAGATACGGGTGGGCTCAAGGAGTTCTTTAACGTATTTCTTGACCCCTTTGACGCCCAAAGCTTTTCGGGCCAAAGAAAAACCATTAGAATGCAAGCCGCTTGATTCTATACCGATGGCTAGGTCACCTTCTTCAATACCTTTGCCATTGATTACCTTATCTTTATCAACGATACCTACGCAAAAACCAGCTAAATCATACTCATCATTTTTATACATCCCCGGCATCTCAGCAGTTTCCCCGCCTAAAAGCAGGCAGTCTGATTGTTTTAGCCCTTCTTTTATACCAGCTACCATTTCAATTAATGTTTTAACTTTAACTTTTCCGCAGGCAATATAATCTAAGAAAAATAATGGTTTTGCGCCAACACAAACTATGTCATTGACATTCATACCCACCAAATCGATCCCCACTGTGTTGTGAATATTAGCTGTTTGAGCAATTATCAATTTTGTCCCCACCCCGTCGGTTGAAGATGCTAAAAGAGGATTTTTATATTTTTTAAGAATGGTTTGCAAGTTAAAAAGAGACCCAAAAGCTTCTACTTTGCTCAAATTGTTTACCTTAATCTTTTTAATAAAATCTTCGGCTTTTTTTATATCTACGCCGGAATTTTTATAAGTAACTTTTCTCATTTTTTAGTTTCTCCAATCCAACAATATAAACATAGCTTTTCCTTAGGCAAGCCTATAGCGCCAACCATATCTTCAATAGTTTGATATCTTAAGGTAGTAACTTCTAAATCTTTAGTAATCCATTCTATCATCTTTTTATACTTTTGGGAGTTAGGATCAAGATACTCAGAAATATCCTCTATATCTCTACCTTCCAAAGCTCTTATAGCTTTACGGGCCGCAAGCTCATCTACATTGCGGGTTGAAAGGCAAAATTTACAGGGAAACATCAACGGCGGGCAGGCCGGACGGACATGAATCTCTTTGGCGCCGGCATCAAAAAGCTTTCGGACAGTAAAATTCTTAAGCTGAGTGCCCCGAACAATAGAATCTTCACAAACAACAATTTTGTTGCCTTTAATTATATCCTTAATCGGAATAAGCTTCATCTTGGCTATGAAATCGCGAGTTTCCTGGGAAGGAGGAGTATAGCTTCTTCCATAACCCGGAGTATACTTAACAAGCGGACGGCGGTAAGGTTTACCTGACTCCATAGCATAGCCTA